>DASQZK010000507.1:0-5371 GCA_035638735.1 Bacteroidales bacterium | reverse complement strand
TCTTTGAGGTTATAGAGTTGTATTTCACCGGACAACCCGGATTCAACATTCTTGTTTTTCATCCATTGCGGGGTAGCCTGTTTGACAGGTTCGATATATTTCCAGTTGCCATCGCGGAGTGAAAGCGTGAAAGCTTCTTCCAGCATGACCTGTCTGCCTTTTTCAGACCTGCCCAGCCAGGCATCAAGAAGGGCGTGACTGTCGGGCGCATCGTCCGGTCCCAGTTTCTGCCCGGTCAGCTCAGCCAGTGAGGCATAGAGGTCGACCTGTGAAAGCAGGGCATTGCTGGTGCCGGGTTTCACAACGCCTGGCCAGTAAACGATGGTGGGCATGCGTGTACCGGCTTCATAAGCGCTGTACTTACTTCCCCTGAAAGGCCCGGCAGGCTTGTGATGGCCAAGTAGTTCAACGGCCTGGTCATTGTAACCATCATCAAGGATCGGGCCGTTATCACTGGAGAAAATGACCAGGGTATTTTTTTCAAGACCCAGGGCCCTGAGGGCGCGCATAATCTGGCCGGTGCACCAGTCGGTCTGGACAATATCATCACCTCTGCGTCCCATGGTCGATTTGCCGACAAACCTATGGTTGGGCATCCTTGGCACGTGAATGTCGCTTAAAGCAAAATACAGGAAGAAAGGCTGGTTTTGGTTTTCATGCATGAATTTGCGCGCCTTGGTGGTGAGGACCAGGGGAAAGTTCTCATCTTTCCACAGTGCAGTTCTTCCGCCCTTCATATACCCGATACGGCTTACACTGTCAACAATGGTGCAACTGTGCTGGGTGTCGGCCTGCATCTTGAGCATCTCCGGGTGTTCAAGGCCGTTGGGATAATAGCCGAAGTCTTTTTGGTAACTGACTTCGATAGGATCGGAAGGGTCGAGACCGGCGACAGCCTGGTCTTCGATGAAAACACAGGGCACACGGTCGGCAGTTGCTGGGATCAGGAAGCTGTAATCGAAGCCGATTTCACGGGGACCTGGTGATATCTCCCTGTTCCAGTCCACCTCACCACGGCCCAGACCGAGGTGCCACTTCCCGATAACGCCCGTTTTGTATCCTGCTTTTTGAAGCATCGATGGCAGGCTTCCCTTCGCGGGGTCAATAATCAATGGCGCATCGCCGGGCAGCACGGCGGCATTATTCCTGAACGCATAACTTCCGGTAAGCAATGAGTAGCGCGATGGCGTACAGGTGGCCGCTGAACAGTGCGCATCGGTGAAGACCAGTCCGTTGACTGCCAGGCTGTCGATATTAGGGGTTTGCACGCCGCGTGCCCCGTTGTATCCTACATCCCCATATCCGAGATCGTCGCAGTAAATGATAACAATATTGGGTTTATGCGTGGGCAGGGGTTGATTTTCCTTGTTCGCACATGAGACCAGGGTTGCCAGGCCAAATAAAGGGATGAGTGGATTTTTCATTGCAAATACCTCGTTGATCTTATTAAAATATACATATCGTTTATTTGTCAGTCTTTCCCGACAAGGATGAACAGTCCCGATGAAGGGTTTACCCGGCTGCTGAATGAACCTGTAAATAGGCCAAGATCTTCTTTCGCATAAATGTCTCTAACCGAGAAGTCGCCCTTTAGCCCGATGTCTTCAGCAGTCAGTTCTATCGTCATTGTCCGGATGGTATCACGATTCAATAGTAGAACCGCCCGGTGTCCGTTTTCAAGGTTTTTTGCCCAAATTTCCGTCTTCCCTGAAACACGGATACGTGTACCCTGCTCTGTAGGATCCTGATCTACAGCAATGGCGTCCTTGTTGGTGATGATCTCGTTCTCTTCCCGGCTCATATTCCGGGGATCGTTTCCCAGCATTAGCGGGGCCGACATGATGCACCAAAGTGCAAAGTGGGCTTTTTGTTCGTCGGGAGTCAGTCCCTGGTCGCCGGTGACCAGCATATCCGGGTCATTCCAGTAACCGTTTCCTGCCCATGGGGCCGATTCATTATTTTCTTCGGCAATATACATCACGCTGCGTGGCTGATTGTCGAATACCGCGTCTTTACCGTTTACCCTTGCCAGGATGTCACCGGTGGTACGGGCCATCACGCAAATTTCCGGATACCAGTCGCGAAAAGTGTAAGCACTTATGCTTAAAACAATGGGGCGGCCGCAGTTTTGCAGGAGGTCATACCATTTAAAGTAGGTATCCTTTAGTAACGCTTCATTCCATGAATAACCATCCTCATATTTACACTTATCGAGTTTGATGAAATCGATACCCCAGTCTGCGAACTGTTGGATCTGTAGCTCCTCGTGACCAAAACCACCCACTTTGTCTCCTCCGCAATCGTGGGTACCCGGAACGGTATGCAAACCGAATTTCAATCCATTTGCATGGGCATAATCGGCCAGGGCCTTCATCCCGTGAGGAAAACGGTCGGGGTTGGCACGTAACTTGCCATCACGGTCGAGAACCGTATCCCGCCATCCGCCGTCCACAACAATGTACTCGTAACCGGCATCTTTGAGACCCCCGTCAGCCACGGCATCGATAACCTCACGGACAATTTGTTCGTCGATACCGTATTTACCGAACCAGTTCCAGCTGTTCCATCCCATGGGAGGGAGACCGTCTTTGCCAAAGGGTCTTTGGGCGAACAAAACGGGAATAGCCATTAACGATAAGAGAATAAATGTAAACGATTTTTTCATGACGATATGGTTGTATTTTGCGTCTTAAGTAAAGAAGCACTTTTATTCAATGTATAAATATATAATTATCTTTCAAATAAGAAATCACAGCTATGAATAAGACAGCCGGTTACTTGGAGTCTGTCAATAAAGTCCGGGTGTCTGGATCAAAATGTTCGGGAACAAAGCCTGTTCCGTTCTAAACGGGAGCGTGCAAAAATTTTAATCCGCAATATACGAATGCATAAGAGGAAGTAAAATTTTTGTAACAACGCAGTTATCGGACATTATGGACAGACACGACTTAGAGTCTCAGGAATAACCAGGACTTCTAATGGACTAGGCCTGTATACGTTTGATATCAAATCCTGCTTTTTTCAGATCGTTCCAATATCCCGGGTACGATTTACTGACTACCAGCGGATCATTAATGATCAGTCCCTGGGTAAGAATACTCAGTGGAGCCATGCCCATGGCCATCCGGTGGTCTTTGTATGTTTCGATCACGGTATTTTTATGCCAGTTCGGACGGGTTTTACCATCCCACGCTATCCAGTCTCCCGTTGCGTCAAACTGCAGCTCAACGTCGAATTTCTTTAATTCAACCGAAAGGGCACTGATACGGTCCGTTTCCTTGATCCGTAGTGTTTTGGTACCGGTTATTTCAAACGGTATTTCATGAGCGACACATACAGGGATGATGGTTTGTACCAGGTCGGGATTCTCCCGAAAATCGAAACTGAAATAGTTTGTTTTGCCGGCACAGCACTTGATCAGGAGGCCTTCGGGCGTAAAGAGGGGTTCAACGTCAAATGCCCTGAAGAGTGAAGGTAGACTGGAGTCGCCCTGGAGGCTTTCCCCCGTGAGGTCCGGGAAGAATATTCGTGTTTTTTTGGCAATGGAGACCACTTCAAAAAGATAGCTGGCAGAACTCCAGTCCGGCTCACAAAAGTAGTGGCCCGGACGATAGCTGCCCCGGGGTATGTATATGCTGTTCTCCGACCAATGCACATCAATGCCGGCTCTTTGCATGAGACCGGTGGTCAGCCTGATATAGCTCGACGAAATGGTATCTCCGGTAAGCGAAAGCCGCAGACCGCCATCGAGACAGGGCCCGATCATCAGGAGGGCGCTGATAAACTGGCTGCTTACCGATGAATCGATGGTGATATGCCCGCCTTTCATGTGTCCCCCCGAGATTTTAAGTGGCGGGTATCCTTCTTTTCCCGTGTATTCTATGCGGGCTCCCAGCTCGCGCAGCCTGTCTACGAGTTCCCCGACAGGCCTGTTCTGCATCCGTTCCGTACCGGTAAGAATCACTTCTCCGGGTACCAGGGCATAATAGGCTGTAAGGAAACGCATGGCTGTACCGGCATGTCCCACATCTTTTACTTCGCCATCGGAGTGCACCACCTTGTTCATGATTACCGTGTCGTCACTGTCAGACAGGTTGTCGATAATCATCCGGCTGTCCGACAAAGCCGACATGATAAGAAGACGGTTGCTAATGCTTTTTGATGATGGCAGATTTACCCTGATATCTAAATTCTGCTTTGATTTTCTGACGATATATTGCATAACATACGATTCAAGGTCAAATTTAGGTATTTTTCGGCTTTAAAAAATAGATCAATTCCAACTATATTCGCAGCCGGAATTTCTCCTTCGAAATATACGGTACAAAATTCCGTTGGAGGATAGCAGGATGAACAGAAAGCTCATTATGCGCCTAAGCGGTTTCCGGCCGTTGTTTTTCAAGGTTAAAACCGGCGGTCCTGACCTGATTTTGAGTAATGATTATTGTTAACTAAATGTGTATGATTACTTTCGATAATACCGAGATCGCTTTCAGCATTAGGACTGATGCTGAACTCAGGAGAGCCCGGCTTCTTTATAAACTGATCAGTTTACCCTGGCTGGTAAAACTGGGCAATTCCATGATCAGTTTTATGGCATCGGTCGGACTGCCTGTAAACTGGATCGTGAAACCAACGGTTTACAAACAATTTGTAGGTGGAGAAACCATTTCCGAATGCATTCCTGTTGTTCAGAAACTGGCTGCAAAAGGTGTTAAATCCATCCTCGACTACTCTGTTGAAGGCAAGGAGGAGGACGACGACATTGAACTGGCTCTTGAAGAGACCTTGCGGGCGATAGACTTTGCCGGTAAGAATCCGGATGTCCCCTTCGCTGTGTTTAAGCCCACGGCTTTTATCCGGTCTGGTTCGTTGGAGATACTGGGAAGTGGTGCGACCGAAATTCCGGCTGCCGTGCAGGCCGACGGGAACAAGTTCAGGGAAAGGATAAACCGACTTTGCATGGCTGCCCTGGAGCGGGGCCTGCCCATCATGATTGATGCAGAAGATGTGGTATTCCAAAACTTCATCGACAAGGTGGTTTATGAAATGCAGAAGAAATACAACACCGACAAGCCGGTAGTGTATAATACCTACCAGATGTACCGCCGCGACAGGCTGGATATTTTGAAAGAAGACTATGCCAGGGCTTTAAAAGAAGGCTTTTACCTGGGCGCTAAATTTGTCCGTGGTGCTTACATGGAAAGAGAACGGGCCCGCGCCGAAAAGCTCGGTTACCCCGATCCTATCCACCCCGACAAAGCCGCTACCGATAAGGCCTATAACGATGCGCTCGCCTTTTCGTTACAACATCTCGACAGGATTTCCATCTTTAATGGAACGCATAATGAATACAGTTCATCGTGGCTTG
>DASQZK010000506.1:0-10903 GCA_035638735.1 Bacteroidales bacterium | reverse complement strand
CCCAGATGCTCAAGCATTTCGTTTTTCCCGGGCATTTTCGGCCTGTGAAGTTCTTTGCCGACATGGGCATTTCGCTTAAGACCCTACCCGGCGTTGATGTGCACCAGTACTACAGTTTTCCATCGGGGCATACCACCACGGCATTTGCACTGTGGTTTGGTCTTTCCCTCCTGGTAAAAAACATATACCTGAAGTTTCTGTTATTTTTTCTCGCCGTTGGTGTCGGATACTCACGCATCTATCTTGGCCAGCATTTCCCTGAAGATGTACTGGCGGGAGCCGTAATCGGTGGGTTGTCAGCCATGATATTTCTGAACTATGTAAGTTCATGGGAGAAAGGATGGTTAAATAAATCGTTGATATCAGTAATTAGAAAATGAGTGCCGGTAACAAAACACGAATAGCCTGGATTAGTGCCATACTCGCCGGGCTGGTTTTATTCATTCCCTTTCTCGGAGGTGTGCATCTGTTCGACTGGGATGAAATTAACTTTGCCGAATCGGCCCGCGAGATGCTGGCTACCGGCGATTATCTCACCGTAAAAATTAATTTTCTGCCATTTTGGGAAAAACCGCCCTTGTTCATCTGGATGCAGGTTGTCTCAATGAAATTATTCGGCATTAATGCATTTGCGGCCCGCTTTCCCAATGCCATTTGCGGGGTATTCTCCCTGATGGCATTGTTTTACGCTGGCCGGAAAATCTTTAACGAAACATTCGGATTGCTCTGGATGCTGGTGTACGCTGGAAGTATTCTGCCTTTCTTCTATTTCAAATCGGGCATCATCGATCCCTGGTTCAACTTGTTTATCTTTTTGGGGATAACGCGGTTCAGCTATTATTTTATATATGAACAAAAACGTCTTCAGAACATCATATTATCTGCTTTTTTCATTGGTCTCGCCATTCTGACCAAAGGGCCTGTAGCCCTTTTGATACTGATACTCGTCTTTGGAGTCTTCCTCATTTACCAAAGGTTCAGGATAAGCACCTCATTCAGGGATGTTGCTGTATTTATCCTGGTCCTGGCCTTTACCGGCGGTTTTTGGTTCATTCTACAGATTATGAACGGCAATTACCAGATCATAAAGGATTTCATCATCTACCAGGTACGGCTTTTCAGTACGCATGATGCAGGTCACCGGGGCTTTCTCCTGTATCATTTCGTCGTCCTTTTTGCCGGCGTCTTCCCGGCCTCTATACTCGCCCTGCCCGTGATATTCAAAAAACCGGGCCGTTATGATGAACAGAACCTGTTTGGATTATGGATGAAGATGTTGTTCTGGACCGTTCTGATCTTATTCACCATCGTTCAGACAAAAATCGTTCATTACAGCTCACTTTGTTATTTTCCTCTCACTTTCATTGCTACGGTATTTGTCCACAAGCTATACAGGGGAGACGTGAAATGGCCACGGTGGAATAAGACCATTGTACTGATTACGGCCGCCGTTTATGCCGTTGCCATAATGGCTCTGCCACTTATTGGCATGTTCAGCCGGAAAATCATCGTCAGCGGTTTAATTAAAGACCCCTTCGCAGAGGCTAACCTGATGGCGAATGTTCACTGGTCGGGACTGGAGGTACTTATTGGTCCGGTATTTCTTCTTTTGATACTATTTATCCTCTATTTCCTTAAAAACCGGCAATTGGCAGTAACCGGTATTTTTGCGGTTACAATCCTTTTTACTTACTTTAATGTGGTGTTTATCACCCCTAAAATAGAGGGCTACAGCCAACGAGCGGCCATTGAATTTTATAAAAGCCTCAGCGATAAAAAAGTATACGTGGCAACCCTGGGATATAAAAGCTATGCACAACTGTTCTATGCCGATATTAAACCATATAACAAGCCGGAGGCTTCCGAAACGACATGGTTGTTAAACGGAGATATCGACCGCCCGGCTTATTTCGTTTATAAAATTCAGCGTAAAGAACGATACCGGGAGGAATACCCGCAGTTAGAGATTCTGTTTGAAAAAAATGGATTTGTATTCACCAAAAGAAAAGAAAAGTTTAACAGGTAATGATTAAAGACAAAAAGGTTACGGTTGTTCTACCTGCCTATAATGCGGCAAAGACTCTGCAACAGACGTATGAAGAGATACCTTTCGACATCGTCGACGATGTGGTGCTGGTTGATGATAAAAGTGATGATAATACCCTCCAGGTAGCAAAGGATTTAGGTATCAGGCACATTGTCAGCCACGAAGAAAATAAAGGCTACGGTGGTAATCAGAAATCGTGCTACAATAAAGCTCTGGATCTAGGATCTGATATAGTGGTAATGCTACATCCCGATTATCAGTACACGCCGAAGCTGATCCAGTCGATGTGCCACCTGATAGCCAACGAGGTTTATGAAGTAGTTCTCGGCTCACGCATCCTGGGTAAGGGAGCTCTCAAAGGAGGAATGCCCTTTTACAAGTACATGGCAAACCGTTTCCTCACGCTGTTTCAAAATATTCTTATGAATCAGAAACTGTCGGAATACCATACCGGCTACCGTGCTTTCTCGGCTAAAGTGCTGAAATCAATCGATTATAATGCAAATTCCGATGATTTTGTTTTTGATAACCAGATGCTGGCACAAATCTTCTATGCAGGTTTTGATATCGCGGAGATCACATGCCCCACAAAATACTTTCATGAAGCATCCTCTATCAATCTGAGGCGGAGTACCGTATACGGCATCGGTGTGATCAAAACTTCCCTGTCGTATTTTCTTCAAAAGACTGGCATAGCCCGGTTCAGACTATTCCATCCACCGCAAAATGTTAAATCTAAATCCGGACTGACGTGATCATACAATCAGTTTCATATCCGAGGGCAGCACTTATTGGCAACCCGTCTGACGGCTATTTCGGAAAAACCATTGCCTTTTTGTTTAAGAATTTCAAAGCGGAGGTCATCCTGTACGAATCTCCCGAACTTGAAATTCTGCCCGCCGAATACGATACGGCAGTTTTCAGCAGCATGAAGGCCCTGGTTGACGATGTCAGGCTTTTCGGTTATTACGGCGGGCTTCGCCTGTTGAAGGCAGCGGTAAAGCGGTTCTACGAATACTGTGAACAGAATGATATCGTCCTCGTGGAGCGGAATTTTACTATACGCTACCAGTCCGACATTCCCTACAGACTCGGTCTTGCCGGTTCAAGCGCCATTATAACGGCCTGCATGCGGGCCTTAATGTCATTCTTTGGTATCGACATCCCGATGCCGATGCTGGCGAATCTGGTTCTCTCGGTTGAGCTTGATGAACTTAAAATATCGGCCGGATTGCAGGATCGTGTTGCCCAGGCCTACGAGTGTCCTGTCTATATGGACTTTAATGAATCGGTCATGAAACGCCAGGGCTATGGTATTTACAAGACCATGAAAAAAGAACATCTCCCACTTCTGTATATCGCCTGGCGCAAAGACCTGTCAGAAGGGTCTGAAGTTGTGCATAATGACTTCAGGGAACGATATCATTTTAAGGATAAAGAAGTGCTTAAATCTATTGAAAAGTGGAAAGACCTTTCGGATGAGATGTATAACCGCCTTCAGGAAGAAAACAGGAACGTCGGGGACCTGATCAATCGGAATTTCGACATTCGGGAGTCGGTGATGTCCATCAGCCCAAAAAACCTGAAAATGGTTCAGACTGCCCGCCTTACGGGTGCAAGTGCTAAGTTCACAGGCTCGGGCGGAGCAATTATCGGGACTTATAGCGATGAGAAGATGTTCCTGAAATTGAAACAGAAGCTGTCGGCAATAGGCGTGGAAATCCTCAAGCCTGAAATTGTATGCAAAGAAGAAACAGAATAATATGATCAAAAAAGCGATTATTCCGGCCGCCGGTTTCGGGACACGGTTTTTGCCGGCAACCAAATCACAACCCAAAGAAATGCTTCCCATTGTGGATACGCCTACCATTCAGCATGTTGTTGAAGAAGCTGTTTCTTCGGGTATCACCGATATCCTGATGATTATCGGGAAAGGGAAGCGGGCTATTGAAGAACACTTCGACAGGAATTTTGAATTGGAGATGCAGCTGGCGGAAAAAAACAAAGAGGAAGAGCTGAAGGCTATTCGCAGAATTACCGAGCTTGCCGATATCCATTTCATCTGGCAGAAAGAACTTAACGGCCTGGGTGATGCCATCAGGTATGCACGAAATCATGTCAATGGCGAGGCCTTCGCCATCCTGCTGGGTGATACCCTTATCGAATCGACCAATAAAATCCCTGTAACCCGCCAACTGATAGATATCTATGATTCTTACCAGGAATCAGTGGTTGCACTCGAAGAGGTAGACCCTTCACTGGTTTCCCGTTACGGGGTGATAGCCGGGAAAGAAATTTCCAAAGACGTTTACCGTGTCGATGATTTTATCGAAAAACCCGATATAGGTGAAGCCCCTTCAAATCTGGCCATTGCTTCCAGATATGTGTTTACACCCGAAATTTTTGATTACCTCGATAAGGTAACACCCGGGAAAAATAGCGAGATTCAACTCACCGATGCCATGCATCTTATGGTTCTCGATAAAGTCATGTACGGTCTTCGTTTCGATGGTGTGCGTCACGACATAGGCAATAAACTGGATTTTCTTAAAACGAATGTCATCTACGGCCTTAAACGGGAAGATTTCGGCGATGAATTCCGCGAATGGCTTAAACAACTCGTTTCAAAGTTTTAGAAACGGTTCGGATTGGTCTGTTTTTTATGTATTTTTCGGATCATTAAACCTAAACCATCTTATTATGAGAAAATATGTTTTGATATCGTTTTATATTTTTCTTTTCCTTGGCCTGATGTCGTGTGCGAGCACGAAAAAGCCCGAATGGAAATATCTCTTCAATGGAAAGGACCTTTCCGGATGGGTACAGAGAAACGGCAAAGCGAGTTTCGAGGTCAATGATTCCGTTATTGTCGGGACCACTGTGCTTAATACGCCTAACAGTTTTCTTTGCACGGAGAATAAGTACGGTGACTTTATTCTTGAGCTCGAATTCAAAGTAGCACCCGATATGAATTCCGGCGTCCAGATCAGGAGCGAAAGCACACCTGAATACCTCAATGGCAGGGTCCATGGGTACCAGGTAGAGATTGATCCTTCCGACAGAGCCTTTACCGGTGGTATTTATGATGAAGCACGCCGTGGATGGCTATATCCGCTTAACGATCCGGAAGATGCTGAGGCCAGAGGTGCTTTTAAAAATGGACAGTGGAATAAATTCCGCGTCGAAGCCATTGGCAATAACATCCGTACCTGGGTAAACGGCGTTCCGGTTACAAATCTTTACGATGAGATGACACCAGAGGGATTCATTGCCCTGCAGGTGCATTCAGTTGGGAAAGACTCTTCGAGGGTGGGCGAACAGATCATGTGGAAGAATATCCGGATACTTACCGGTAACCTCGATGAGTATGCACAGGAATCGCCGGCCAGAGTCAAATCTTACCTGGTGAATACATTGACCGACAGGGAAAAAGCCGAAGGGTGGAAACTCCTCTTTGACGGTAAAACATCAAACGGCTGGAGAAGAGCCTATCACGATTCATTTCCTGAGAAAGGGTGGAGAATCGCTGACGGCGAAATTACTGTTCTTCCTTCAAACGGTGCTGAATCGGAAAATGGAGGCGATATAGTGACGACTGACCAGTACGCCGATTTCGAACTCCAGGCCCAGGTAAAAATTACCAAAGGAGCCAACAGCGGTATCAAATATTTTGTAACGGAACAGGAAGACGGAAATACTGGTTCTGCCATTGGTTTGGAATACCAGGTTCTTGATGACGCCAACCATCCCGACGCCAAACTCGGCAACCATGAAGGCAGCCGCACAATGGCCTCGCTCTATGACCTTATAAAGGCTCAGAACAAGCGTCCCAATGCCATTGGACGATGGAACAATGTCAGGATTATATCCAACGGGCATCATGTGGAGCATTGGCTCAATGGCTTTAAAGTGCTGGAATATGAGAGAGGCAGTGATCACTTCAAGAAACTCGTATCCGAAAGTAAATATGCGAAATGGCCGAATTTTGGGGAGGCTGAAAAAGGCCATATCCTGCTCCAGGATCATGGTAATGAAGTGTCTTACAGAAGTATAAAACTAAAAATTCTTGACTAAAAAATAAAGCATTATGGATCAATCCAGAAGAGATTTTCTTAAAAAGGCCGCTGTAGGGACAGCCGGAATCACGTTCGGCGGACTTTACATGAAGCCGGGAGCTTATGCTTCGGTAACCGGAGCGAACGATCGTCTGAATGTTGCCGTGGTTGGTGTTCACAGTCGCGGAAAAGCGCATGTTCATGCCTTATCAAAAGTTGAAAACGTGAACATTGCATACATTTGTGATGTGGATTCACGGGTCCGCGATGAAGCGGTAAAGATGGTGCACGACCTGACCGGTAAGAAGCCTCAGGCTTTTACCGACATTCGAAAACTGCTGGAGGAAAAAGATTTGGATGCCATCACAATTGCCACTCCCGAACAATGGCATGCGCCTATGGCTCTCATGGCCATGCAGGCAGGCAAACATGTATATGTTGAAAAACCATGCAGCCATAATCCGGAAGAAGGCGAAATTCTTGTCGCTGCACAGAAAAAGTACGGGAAAGTGGTTCAGATGGGGAATCAGCAGAGATCGGCACCAACTTCCATACAGGCTGTAAAGGATATCAGGGAAGGGCTCATCGGTCGGCCTTACCAGGGCTATGCCTGGTATGCCAATACCCGGGGTTCAATTGGTAAAGGAAAAAAGGTGGCCGTACCGGAATGGCTCGACTGGGAATTGTGGCAGGGACCGGCCCCGCGGCGCGACTACCAGGACATCTGGGTCCATTATAACTGGCACTGGTTCTGGGATTATGGCACTGGCGAAATCAACAATAACGGTACCCACGAGATTGACGTATGCCGTTGGGCCCTGGGTGTTGACTACCCGGAAAAAGTGACATCGGCAGGTGGCCGGTATGCCTACGATGACGATTGGGAGTTTTACGATACACAGGTCGTGAATTATGAATTTCCCGACGATAAGATGATTACATGGGAAGGACGCAGTTGTAACGGCTTTCCCACTCACGAGCGTGGCCGCGGAGCAACGATCCACGGTACGGAAGGTACCGTTTTGGTCGACCGGAACGGTTATATCGCTTACAACAAAAAGAACGAAGTGATCAAGGAACTGACGGAGAAGGAAGCCAGCGCCACAACCGATACCCGCGGCGAGGGCTCACTGGATGTCTACCATGTCCGGAACTTCGTAAATGCCATCCGGATCAATGAGAAACAACATTCGCCCATTGACCAGGGGGCCGTATCCAACCTGCTTTGCCACCTTGGCAACATTTCGCAGAATGTCGGAAGGACCTTGCTTACTGATTCTAAAAACGGACATATCCTCAACGATGGCGAAGCCATGCAGATGTGGTCCCGTGAATATGAACCCGGTTGGGAAATGAAACTCTCCTGATACCCGACCGAACAAGCCGAAGCTGCAGGAAAAACATCCCTTAAATTTCCTGCGGCTTCTTTTCAAATAAAGACGAACAGGAAATGCGTAAACTCTGCTCCTTTGTCATCGCGGTCTTCCTCTTCCAGGCTTGTCAAACATCCCGTCAGCAGGAAGCCCTTCCCCTGCAACTGGATTTTGAACCCGACGGACAGACCATTGCCATTACTGCTAACGGCGAACTACTGACACTCTATCGTTTTGCCGATACGCTCTATAAACCGTTATTTTTTCCTGTTAATACCATCAACGGTATTACCATCAGCCGCGGATACCCTTTCGACCCAAGGCCCTATGAACCCGTAGATCATCCTCATCAGACCGGGATGTGGTTTACCTTCGGAGATGTAAACGGCATTGATTTCTGGAATAATTCTGACGCTATCCCGGCAGGGAAGAAGGCTTCCTATGGCCATATCGTTACCGACTCCATTCAAATAGATCAGGAATCAGGTGATAATTGTGGTTTTACCGCTTTTAATTCCTGGCTCGACCATGACGGGAATACCCTGTTGAATGAAAAAGCCCGTTACCGCTTTTCAGCCTCTGGTGATCGGTGGTCTGTGAAAAGGCATACGGTCCTCGTGGCGGAAACGGAAATCCATTTTGGCGACAATAAGGAAGGATTGTTCGCCATACGGTTGGCACGTGAATTCCAATCCGATTTCGATACACCGGTGATTATCCTGAACCGTAATCTCTATCCGGGACTGGAAAAAACTATCAATAACCAGGGTAAGAATGGCTTTTTCTTTTCTTCCAGCGGCCTGGAAGGACAAGCTGTATGGGGAACGGCAAACAAATGGGTGGCTGTAGAGGCCGCTAAAGACAGCGATTCTATTTCTGTTGTCATCTTCGACCATCCCGAAAACCCCGGTTTCCCTTCACACTGGCATGCCCGTAATTACGGTCTTTTTTCGGTGAATAACCTGGGACGTCAGGCTTTCATCGACACACTTCCCCCGTTGACCATGGAACTTGCCATGAACGACAGTTTGATGTTCATGCATGAACTTGTTGTAAAATCTTCCGGTTTTATAACAAGGAAAACCATCGACAGCCTCTATCATGATTTTTCCATCCTTAAATGACCCGTTATGAAACAGCGTATTCTCATAGGTATCCTCGCCCTTCTCGTCTTTTCATGCAGTCATAATGCTGAAAATGAAACGAATAATAAATCAACTGTGATTGTCCGTAGTAGCTCCCATCCGTTTTTCTGGTTCTACAAGGGAAAAAATGTCCTCCTGCTCGGAGGCAGTAATAATGACAACCTTTTTCAATCGCCCGATGCCACGGAACAACTGGACATGCTCAGGACTGCCGGTGGCAATTATGTTCGCAATACCATGTCTTCAAGAGACAGCGGTGATGTATGGCCTTTTGGAAAAACGGCCGATGGCCTTTATGATCTCGATACCTGGAATGAACAGTACTGGCAGCGCTTCAATACCTTTCTTAAAGAGACTTCAGAAAGGGATATCATCGTACAGATCGAGATTTGGGCTACATTTGATTTCTACCGCGACAGCTGGGATATGAATCCTTATAATCCTGTCAATAACATAAACTATGACAGCCGGAGATCCAAACTGCCGGAATCGGTACCTACACATCCAATTTTCACCGAAAATAATTTCTTCAGATCAGTACCGGCACAAATGGCCCTGGCTCCTGTTCTCTGGTACCAGCAGCAATTTGTTGACAAACTTCTGAGTTATTCCCTGGCATACCCCAATGTTTTGTACTGTATGGATAATGAAACATCGGTAACTTCCGACTGGGGTAAATTCTGGGCTAACTATATCAGGAAGAAAGCCTTTGAACAGGGTAGCGTGGTGGAAACGACCGAGATGTGGGATCCTCATGACCTGAGTCATGCTTTCCACGCCGAAACCTTCGACAATCCGGCTATTTTCACGTTCGTCGATATTTCCCAAAACAACCACATGTCATCGGATGAACACTGGGAGAATGGTTTAAAGCAATTCCGCCATCTGGAGTTGATGGGTGAAGTAAGGCCGGTCAACAATGTGAAGGTATACGGGAATGACAGTGGCAGGCATAAAACAACCCGTGACGGCATCGAGAATTTTATCCAGAATGTGCTTATGGGTTGTGCATCCACCCGTTTTCACAGGCCCACTTCGGGGCAGGGCCTCAACCCTGCAGCTTTGGCTGTTATCAAGAGCATGCGGGAACTTACCGACCAGATGGATTTCTTTAACGGTGAGCCTCATAATGATCTGCTGCTTGAGCGTGAGCCTGGTGAAGCATACTGCAGGGCTGTACCAAGTGAAGAATATACCGTGTATTTTCCGGAAGGCGGAAAGGTTATGATCGACCTTACGGGGTTTGATCATGAACCATCCATACAGTGGCTTAATGTGTTGAAGGTTGAATGGTCTGAAGCTAAACGGCTGCAGAGGAATATCGCCGAGATATCGCCCCCCGGAGCCGGACACTATGTGGCCCTGATCAAATGAGAAAAAGTCTGCTCCGAGCACTATCCCTTCACCTTGCGCCTGATCTGTTTAGATGCTGATGGTTCTCCTTTCCCGGGCACTCCTGTAGGCCGCTTCGATAATACGTATGACGTTTGCTCCCTGGCGGGCAGTTACGGCCAGTGCCTCACCATGACGAAGGGCACGGTAGATGTTATCGTAATAAGCACTGTAGTTCCCTGGCAGCGTTTCAATGCGCCCCCTGAAATGCAAATCACCAATCGTTGTGTTCAGCAAGCCAAAGTCGTCCTGATGTTCTTTGCCCCAGTTATCACCAACAGGCAGATTCCCCTGTTTCAGCGTCTCTTCCTGTGGATCGAGGCCCCACTTCAGGAATGATCCTTCGGTACCGTGGAGAATGTATCGCGGTCCGGCTTCCCTGACAAGATATCCGCCCCTGACAACCACCTTCAGACCGGTATATCGAAGATGAAGATCGAAACTGTCGTCGACTTTGGCCCCCGGACGCATCATCCTGATATCAGCTGTCACCCCTTCAGGCATGCCAAACAAGATCAGAGCCTGGTCAATCATGTGAGAACCGAGATTATACAATGTTCCTGTTCCTGTAGCTGGATCTTCCTTCCAGGTATCTTCTTTTACATAATTCCGGAACCGGTCGAAGTGTGATTCAAATTCTGTCAGCCTGCCAAGAAGCTTCTTTTGCAATACCTGCCCGATGGTGAGGAAATCACCATCCCATCGTCTGTTTTGAAACACCGAAAGAACGAGACCATTGTTCTCTGCCATCTCAATAAGTTCAGCGGCCTCAGTGAATGTCTGGGTGAACGGTTTCTCTACAACCACATGTTTTCCTGCCTGGAGTGCCTGTCGCGTAAGCTCGTAATGGGTATGATCGGGCGTATTTACAATGATAAGCTCAATATCGGC
>DASQZK010000505.1:0-2459 GCA_035638735.1 Bacteroidales bacterium | reverse complement strand
GTTCTGCTTTATCAACTGGTTATTGCCGTTCAGGACTACGTACAGAAGGGTTTTTCCCGATTCCTGCCTTATGAGAAGTTCATTGGGCAGCGCCAGCCCGGCAGGCGGTACTGACTTGTATTTGAAATAGCGCTGAGTTGTGCATGCTTTACCATCCCACTTAGCTTCAATCACAAATGACCGGTCGTTGTTCCCCGCGGCACTCCACCATATTGATTGTTCTTTATTGCGGCCATCCCACGTAATACCGGAATAGGTGTTCATAACCCTGTCGAAGCCGGCAATGTCGCTTAGTGGAAAACGAAAAGCGATTTCCCCTGTGGCAGTATTAAGGAATACAATACTGTAACGTTCTTCAACAGCCAGCCATTTTTCATCCCCCGAGAGCGCACAATCCATGGCATGGTTTTCAAGGGAAGGCTCGCCGAAAACGACTTGTTGCCCCGCCGGATTGATATATCGTCCGTATGATGTGCTGGTAATTCTTCCGGCGTCATTTTCATTTTCCCGGCCATGCTGGGCTGTGACGGCAACAGCCGTGCCCAACAGAAACACTGCGATGAGAAACCCTTTTTGTATCATGAAGACGCTATTTTCTGGTATGTATTATGAAAAGGTTCATGTCAATCGTCATCCACATCGTTGCCGACTTTTACAAATGCGGCATGCACGGCCGGGGGACATGGTGAATCGATGCCCTTTATTGCTTTCCATATCACCTCGTTGAAAGCCGCATCATTTATGCGGTCTTCTTTTGAAAAATCAAACATTTCGCTCAACTCCTGCCACTCGTTGCGGTCTTTGTTGATGGCATTAAGGTCAATCCTGGCCGGCCTGGCTTCAAACGGCGGGTGAGTGGCTTCCTTGTTGAAACATCGCCACAGAGGGGTGGCCGAGGCATCATACTGGCTCATGGGAGGCAGCCCCAGTATAAGCTCGATGGTACGTAACAGCGACGAGGTTGAATACATTGTATGGTCTACAAAACCCTGTTTGACAAAGCCCCCGGCGAGATAAGCCGTGGAACGGTGTGCATCTACATGGTCCGGACCGTTTTGTGCATCGTCTTCAACAATAATCACCAGGCTCTCATTCCATACAGGACTATGACTGAGGTAGTCGACAAACAACCCTACGGCAAGGTCATTGTCAGCGACCTGGGCAAAAGGTGTTGGCTTGCCCAGTTTTAAACCCAGGGTATGGTCGTTTATGAACCTGAGTGTATTCAGCCTGGGAAGGTTTCCCGTAGCCAGCAATGAATCAAAATCACGTCGCCATTGGTAAAACCTGGTCGTGTCGCGGACCATCTGGTCCCAGCTTGTGAAATAGGGACAGTAGTGGTTTTCAAGAACCGGGATGTTAGGCTTGTAATGGTCGGCAAATTCACCATAAGTACGGTAACTCACTCCGTAACGCCTGCAAAAGTTCCATATAAAACCTTCTTTGTTATTGGCAATAGCCCTGTTTCCCTCAGCATCGTAGGTGCCGCCCCGTTGACCATAACTGGTTGGCCAGGTTTTTTCCAGGTAATCGGTGGCATAAGCCCCCAGACTCCAGTTGTGACCGTCGGCACTTACCTCGGCATCGACATAAAAATTGTCGAGTAATACAAATTCACGTGCCAGAGCATGCTGGTTCGGTGTAATATCTTCGCCAAACAAGGTTAAGGTCGAATCTCCGTTACCTTCCGGCATGTCGCCCAAAACCTGGTCGTAAGTCCGGTTTTCCTTGATGATGTAAAATACATATTTAATCGGTGAGCCTTCCCCTACAACCATGGGTACCGGGTTATCTTCTGTTCCTTCAGAAATCATTTCCCTGTTTTTGTTATATGGGGTATTGTGATAAACCGCCTGCGAGAAGACCGCCATCTGTTCCTCTGCGGGCACCGGCAGTATGCTCATGCTTCCCGTAAACAAACCGGCAATATACTGGACCTGCATACTGATATTTTTTTCTCCCTTGTGAGTGGTTACTTTCTCCCCTTCATACATGGGATTAGGTCCGTAAGGATTCGCCATTGAGGATAACCCTTTGCCATTACTAACCAGGAGTTGATCGCCTGCTGTCCTCACACAGGTGGGATACCAGCCGGTGGGAATAAACCCTTCACTTTCAGACGATCCGGGTGAATTTACATCGAATACGGCCAGGCAATTATTGTCGGCATTCGCTACGAAAAGCAGCCTGTCGTTATCAGAAAGTGCAACACTGTTTGTGGTCGACCCGCTTGGTGAGCCTGGATAGAGAGATGCATTAAGGGTCTCGATAACTCTTTTTTGTTGTGTGTCGATAACGGATACCGAATTGTCGTTGGCATTGGCAACAAAAAGGTAACGGCCGCTTTTTGTCAGACACAGGTCGTTGGGATTATCCCCCACGGGAATCGAGCCGGTGATACTGTCAAGCCTGGTGTCATAGGTGATCACCTTGTCACACCCCCAGCATGAAATATAGAG
>DASQZK010000504.1:0-15065 GCA_035638735.1 Bacteroidales bacterium | reverse complement strand
AACATTGAAACGGCAACTAGCTTAATCGCCTAATCGATATGCGATTTCTAAATTCACAATCTGAACTAACAATTATGACTAAAGCAACCATACTACCGTTGGCTTCCTTTTTGAGCCTTCTGACCGCGTGTTCGTCAACAGAAATAAAAAGTCCGCCAAACGTGCTTTTTATAGCAGTGGATGATCTGCGCACAGAACTAAATTGCTATGGTGCGTCCCATATTCATTCCCCGAATATTGACCGCCTGGCCTCGGAAGGTGTTCTTTTTTCCAATGCTTATGTTCAGCAAGCCATCTGCATGGCGACGAGGGCCTCTATTCTGACAGGAATACGTCCCGAGCACAATGAAATTTATACCACAAAACCGGTGAACGAATTGATGCCAGATGTGCTCACGTTAAATAAGTTTTTTGAAACAAACGGATATAATATTGCAGCTTGTGGCAAGATCTATCATTACGGGACTGACAGGAAGTTGCAGTTTGGAGACGCCTATATGCAGCCGAAGCAGACCTGGACCGGACGGGGCTATGTATCCAAAGAGGCAATCGAAAAAATAGCATTGAACACCAAATATCACAGGGGCCCAGCTTATGAATGTGCGGATGTACCCGATAGTATCTACACCGATGGTATAAATACCCTGTATGCATTGCGCAAAATGAAAAGTCTGAAGAAGGAGGGTAAGCCATTTTTCCTGGCCGTCGGATTAAGGAAACCCCACCTTCCCTTTGTTGCTCCGAAGAAATACTGGGATATGTACCCGGCCTCTTCCGTTGAAATGCCGGAAGTGAGAAAGATGCCTGAAAATTCGAATGAATATACCATGAGGCCGTCAGGTGAGCTCACAAGTTATTATGGTATGCCCAAAACATTTGAGGAGATTGACGACAGCACAACACTTACTTTAAGACGTGCCTACTTTGCATGTGTATCCTATATTGATGCACAGATCGGAATGCTTCTCGACCAACTTGAAGACCTGGGTTTAAGAGAAAACACGATTGTTGTCTTGTGGGGGGATCATGGTTATAAGCTTGGTGATTACAGCCGCTGGTGTAAATGGTCAAACATGAAGATTGACACCCATATTCCCTTTATTTTCAGTGTGCCGGATGGTGTGAAAGGAGCCGTTTGCAATACCCCTGTAGAGGCACTTGATATCTATCCCACACTTGCAGGCCTTTGTGGACTTGAAAAACCCTCACACCTTGAAGGACAGAGCCTCGTAGAAAATCTGAATAATCCGGAAATTGACAACGATCGCTATGTCTGCTCTGTATGGCCACTAAATCGTAATGATTACCAAAAAACAGTGATGGGATATTCAATAAAAAATAAAAGGTATAATTATGTTGAATGGGTGAAACTTTCTACCGGTGAGGTGCTGGCGAGAGAATTATATGACCATGATGTCGATCCAAATGAGACAGCAAACATTGTGGATCAAAATGAATACAGAGAGGTTGTTGCTGAACTGGAAAAGAAATGTAAGACCTATAAAGAGGAAGTATAATGATTTGGATGCACACACGCAGAAAGCAATTGAAAAGGATTGCCAACACCAGTTTCAAATGGATGTTTATGGTAATTTTTTTAGGAATTTTCTTCCAGTTTTCAGGATGTAGTCAAAACAAAAAAAGCACGGGTGGAGAAACGACGAATTCAGGAGATAATCCCGAAAGAGTTGTTTATCATGAAGAAGAGGCTGATACGATTGAAGTCCCGGATAGTCTTTGGCGTAATCAGGGAACCATAGCCTACGAATTTAAGCTGTCGGAAGAAGCATTGAAATCAAGATCAAATTTGTTGCAATCCCCCGTGCTGTATATGATGCTTCGCGGCAACTATATGTGGCCGGAATTTTCAGCAGTACCGACACCCAAAGGGGAAAGGCAGGAGCGGATACAATTTGCTTTTTTCAAACCTGAACAATGGTATCACCTTACCATCTGCTGGGATGGTCCGGGTGCAAAGATGAGATTATATTTGAACGGAGAACTGCAACAACTGGCATATATGCGGCAATGGACTGAAGATAAATTTTCAGGTCCTATGATATTAGGCGATGAACATATTAAAACCAGGAACATTACCATGTATGATGGCTTTGCTGACGCGGATTTTGTGAAGGAATTGACAGGTAATCTGGATCTTACTCCATTATCAGGAGAAGGAAGAGAGGTCTATTCAGGACCAATGGAGACGGATAAATATACAAAGCGCCTGGTTTATGAAGCAGATTTTTCAAAGAATCCTAAGATCGTAACCGAGAAGTCGCTTTTTTCAGACGGGAAGCGGAAAAAATTGCCCGATGATGCAGTATGGGTGATTGAAGGTCGCGCTACTGCAGAAACCAGAGACGGCAAAATGATTGTGACAAACTCTCCAGAAGGGGAAAATACTGACCACAATCATGCCGTACTTTGGAATACAAAAATCTTTCCGGAGAATTTCTTGTTGGAGTTCGAAATGACCCCACAGGATCCGGGGAAAGGACTGGCGATTATTTTTTTCTGTAGTACTGCGAAGGGGACCGGGGGAAGTGTGTTTTCGGAAGGACTTCCGAAGCGTGACGGGAATTTCGGCAGATACAATCGTGGTGCCATTAATTGCTACCATACCTCGTACTGGGCTTCATCGGCAGACGGAAGCCGCCTGACAACAAACCTGAGAAAAAATTACGGTTTCCATCTTGTGGCACTGGGTGATGAAAACATCGCAGCCACAACAATGGATCCTGAAAACAACGAAAAAGGACCCTTCAAGGTAAGACTCATGAAAGTGGATAACCTGATCCAGGTTGAAACCATGGGGCAACTCGTACTTCGATGGGAAGATGATGGTGAAAAATATGGTCCTGTTTACGGAGCGGGACAAATAGGATTGCGGCAAATGGGGCATGCCGGACAGGTGACTTACGACTCATTCAAAGTGTATGAAATAGTTAAATAAGATCGATAATCTGCGAACAGACTTTAAACAACTGCTTAGTGAAAAAATTCCAGGATATTATGAAGTTAAAAATGGAACATTTTGCATGGAATCTGAAGATCTTCAAAAACGCAAAATTGATTCAACTATTTTAAAATAACCGTTGCGTTGTTCGTTTCCTGCCATTGGCCTGTACCAATAATGGTTACTGTCAGACTGAATGAGAATGGGGATCCGACGTTAATTCCAATAAAAGATTGGTGGATTATGATTTTAAAATATATTATGTTGCATTGAAAGGAATGAACGAGTTAATCAGACAGGTCTATTGCCTGAGAGACTATTTCTAACCCAACTAAACAACGTTATGCGAACTAAAACTTTTTTTACCGGCGCATTGATGCTATTATCTGCATGTACCAGTAGCACAAAGCAAAAGGATGAGAATAAATTATCGGACTTGCCAAATTTCGTCCTGTTAATGGGAGATGACCATGGATGGGATGAAGTTGGTTACAACGGACATCCTTTTGTAAAAACGCCGGTGCTTGATGAAATGGCAAAAAGCGGAATGCGATTTGACCGGTTTTATTCAAGCCATCCCACATGCTCACCCACGCGCGGTGGCTTTTTAACCGGGCGGCATCCTAACCGATATGGTACATTTTCTCCTAACTGGTCGATAAGACCCGAAGAGATAACCATCGCACATCTTCTGAAAAAAGCCGGATATACGACTGCCCATTTTGGTAAATGGCATGTCGGACCGGTTAAAAAGGAATCGCCAACAAGTCCGGGTGCAATGGGATTTGATGAATGGCTTTCACATGATAACTTTTTTGAAATGGACCCGGTACTATCCAGAAATGGTGAGGAGCCTCAAAAAATAGAAGGAGAGGGTTCAAAAGTAGTCATTGATGAAGCCATCCGCTTTATAGAGAAAGCACAGGCAAAACGGAAGCCTTTCATGGTTGTCGTATGGTTTGCTTCTCCGCACGAACCGTATAGCGGGTTACCTGAAGACCTGGCACTTTATGATAATTTGCCGGATTCCCTGAATAATTACTCAGTAAAATTAACATCCAATAAGACCGGAGAGCGAGTCGAACGTCCTCTGGGAGATGTTTTGAAGGAACGCTACGCTGAAATAACGGCGATGGACAGGGCCATTGGTGATATGAGGAATTATTTAAGTGAGAATGGGTTGCGTGAGAATACATTTCTCTTGTATTGCGGCGATAACGGCACCCCTGCAAGTGCTGCAAGAACAGGAATGACCATACGTGAAGATAAAGGTTCTTTATATGAAGGCGGAATTCTTGTTCCCGGCATAGTGGAATGGCCTGCAGTGATTAAACACCCGGCTGTCAATAAAAACATATCGTCCACCACCGATATTTTACCGACCCTGGCTGAAATCACCAACCAGGAACTGCCCGATCGGCCCATAGACGGCATAAGTCTTTTGCCTTTTTTAAAGAATCCTCAACAGGAGCGAAAAGAGCCAATGTACTTCTGGAAATTTAATTCTAGCCAGGCATTTGGTGATTCTCCGGAAGATTACATTGATCCTCAGTTGCAGCAGGGAACCACGCCATTGGCTAAAATCATGAATGGTAAATTCACCCGGACTTTCCGCAATTATGTCTATCCGGCCGTTTCAGAAAAAGATTTTGGAGGAGAAAGGGCTGTCATGACAAATAAATTTAAGCTGATATTGGACGGTAAAACGCCGGATGCAAACGGATTTGAATTGTATGACCTGGAAAATGATCGTGCTGAAACTACGAATGTTGCCGGCGAATATCCTGAAGTGGTGGAGTCCTTGCAAAACCAGATGAGAGCATGGCAGGAATCGGTGCTTAACAGCCTCACCGGGGCAGATTACAAAAATGAATAATGAATTTTTAAATAACGGCAAGAATCAGAAGCAATTAGTAAAAAAAGTAGAAACCACAATGTAATCTGTCAGGCAGGGATAAACTATATTTGAAATTGTCATTTTTCCCCGGCCTGTCAGATTAAACCTTAGCTTCTACTTTTTTTATTTAGCTGTTGTTTATCAATACAGATCTGATAACGTTATTTACTGCTGTCATTGTTTAGAATTCGATCCATTTGGCTGGTTAATCTTTCGGCTACTTCCGGATGTTCATCTATCACATTCGTTGTTTCCATTGGATCAATGTCCAGATTAAAAAGAGAGTAAGGCTTTTCCCAGTTTTTCCCAATAGGTACTTCCCGGCCACCTGAACCATTGCCAAAAACCATCGCCCATTTACCATCACGAATAGCGAACATTCCAGCGCCGGAGTGATAAACAACGGGTGCTCGATGAGTTTCGGTTTTTTCATTGTGCATCACCGGTAAGAAACTGAAACTATCCTCACCTTCATTTTCTTTCATCGAATAACCGGTAAGATCTGCCAATGTGGCCATCACATCTGTTATGCAGATGGTCTGATTACTCTTTGTCCCTGCTTTAACCCGACCAGGCCAGTTAACAATAAAAGGCACCCGGTGACCTCCTTCCCATATATCGGCTTTTGTGCCCCTCCAAATATAATTGGCTGTGTGTACATGGGGATAATATCCGTGTACTTTCGCATTCTCCGAATGATCTTGCAATCCGCTCCCAACCTTTCTGGCATAAAAGCTTTCTTTGGGGATCTCCTTGTCAAACGGATAATTTTTATCAGGATTTACGCGAAACATAAAGGACCCATTGTCACTGGTAAATATGACAAGGGTATTATCCTGGACATTATTTTCCTCTAAGGCATTAAGAATTTGCCCTACGGTCCAGTCCGTTTGTACAATAAAGTCGGCATAGGGACCCAGGGTTGTCACACCCTGAAACCTTTTTGCAGGCCAAACCGGTTTGTGAGGCGAAGTCAGTGCAAAATACAGGAAAAAGGGATCTGAAGATTTTGTTTGCTCCTCAATGTAGTTCACTGCTTCTTCGGTTATTCTATCAAGCACTTCACTGTGATGGAAATCTTTTGCCCTGGGTCCTTCTCTAATAAATGTCGGGAACGTCAGTGCGGGTTGATAGCCATCGAGCGGCTGAACAGGTTGATGATTCCTGTAAAATCCATAAGGGGTCATGTCCAGAGCCGCATTGATGCCAAAAAAGTAGTCAAAACCGACTTCATTTGGACCATAAATGAAGGGCTGGCTATAATCACTTTCTCCCTTTTCATCTTTTCCCCATTCTATTCCCAAATGCCATTTACCGATACAGGCAGTATGGTAATTGATTTTTTTGAGCATACCTGCCAGTGTAAGACGGTCCGGTTGAATAAGCGGTTTGTTGTTGTCCGGTTCCTTTAGCACGCCGTGCTTTAAAGGCGTCCGCCATGCATACCGGCCTGTTAATATGCCATAGCGAGAGGGTGAACAGACAGCTGAATTTGTGTGTGCATCATCAAAACACATTCCGCCTTCGGCCAGGGAATTCAGGTTTGGAGTAGGTATCCGGGAAGTGGGATTAAACTTTTGAATATCTCCATATCCCATATCATCCGCAAGTATCAGTACAATATTGGGACGGTTTTGAGATGTTGTGTTGTTTTCTCGTTCTTGCTGATTTCTACATGAAGAACTTAGAGGAACTGCAAGAATTACCAGGCTTAAAAGTTTATTATTCATATCATTGATAATATTTTTGAGGCACCAGAGATGGATGATCATTTATAGAATTCCGGCACTAAAGTCTGGTTTTCTTAACCGGACATCAGTGGCCTCATACGTGAACAGAATTTAATCCCAGTCAGAATTTATTATTTTTTTAATATATGGATATTCCTCATCTGTATCTCCAACTTCTTCCCTGGCTTTCGATAACTGGACTTTCAAATCTTCCAGCACTTTTGTGCCCCGCATTTTTTCATAAATATCGACTGTTTCATGCGGATCATTTTTAAGGTCATACAACTCCCATGCTACCGGCGTATCAGGTCCGAACCGATTCCCGTCATTTTCCTTATCTCCTGTTTTGATAAAATCCGTTCCATAAAAAAAGATGAGCTTATACCGATCGGTTCTGATCCCAAAATGGGCCGGATTATTCATTTTATGGGCCATGTGCATCCAGTAACGATAATACGTTGCCTTGCGCCAGTCATCAGGTTTTTCTTCTCCCTTCAGTGCGGCAACAAAACTATGACCCTGCATATAGGATGGTGTTTTTAGTCCTGCTAATTCCAGTATGGTTGGGGCAAAATCAGTATTATTAATGATCCAGTTATTCCGGCTGTCAGGCTTGATCATTTTTGGATACCTTACGATCAACGGCATCTTGAGGGATTCTTCATACATCCATCTTTTATCCATGAAATCGTGCTCACCCAGGAATAAACCCTGATCGGATGTGTAAATGATGATGGTATTGTCCATTAATCCATTTTGCCCGAGGTAATCCAGGATCCGTTTCAAATTATCATCCACACCTTTAACGCATCGTAAATACCTTTTAATAAATAAGTTATATGTTTGATTTGTGTATTCGTCAGGCGGCAAATCCTGACTGACACCAAGATCTTTCCCCATATTTCTCTTATGGTTTCTTTTACCTAAAGAAGCGCCAATGCAGTGGATTAGCGAATCATTTTGTC
Organism: Bacteroidales bacterium; assembly: GCA_035638735.1. Taxonomy (GTDB): domain Bacteria; phylum Bacteroidota; class Bacteroidia; order Bacteroidales; genus DASQZK01. The sequence goes on along the minus strand of DASQZK010000504.1, from coordinate 7,514 downwards.
CCCTGGTTGCGACGGATCCCCATTGGGGTTCGTAACCGGTTTCGGGCATGGGAATATCCACATCTTCAAGATAATTATTATATCTCTCAGCGTTCTCGAACAAATCATGGGGCGCCTTGAAATGGTGCATCAGAAAGAATGGCTTATTCTTATCTCTCTTATTTTTTAACCAGTCGAGGGTAATATCGGTTAGCACATCCGTGCTATGCCCTTTATATTCTTTAATTCTTACCTCCTTTGATAACCGGCTGTCAAACCTGACTTCTTTCAGTTCTCCTTCATCGCGGGAATACAGCACCGGATCGAGGTATTTCCCCTGTCCGGGTAATACATTATAATAATCGAATGCTTCCGGTGACTCACGCAAATGCCATTTTCCAATCATAGCGGTCTGATAACCCGCTTTCTTTAATTCAAGGGGCAGGTACTGTCGTTCGGGAGGAAGGCCATCGTACAGATCTCTCACTTCATTTGTATTACTGTATTGCCCTGTGAGAATATTGGCCCGGCTGGGCGTACAAATGGAATTTACACAAAATACATCTTCAAATAGCATACCCTCTCTCGCCAGCCTGTCAATATTTGGCGTAATATCCAGCCCCCTGAACCTTGGGTCATCATAAGCGCCAATTCCCTGTGACGTATGATCATCTGACATAATAAACAGGATGTTGGGTGCATTATTTTTGTGGTTGTCGCAGGATTGCAATTCCAAACAAAGGATTGCACCCCAGATAATAGTTGTATTGAACTTGTATTTATACATGTGATTCCAGGTAATAGTTGTTTTGAACTTGTAATAACTCGGTTATTTTAGATTAAGATCAACTGCAGTATTTTTCCAAACGTCATAAAATTCAGCGGCGGCTTTCCTGAACCTGTCGTAATCTTCCCGCGTTTCAAAAATCTGGGTATCATTCCACAACACGTCCCTGTCATGTCCGAACAAGCAGGCTTCAGGCCAGAAAAACACCTGTCCCCAAATCAACCGGTTATTGGTATTAATTCCGGGATTATTCAGAGTACCGTTACCATTTATTGCCTCAAATTGTTCCTTGCTGAGTTTATTTGTAGTTGCCGTTTCAAGGTTTGCTTTTATCCAATCCGATCGTTCCGCCATTGCGACATAACCTACCTGATTATTTTCACGTTGATGAGCCCAGCTCAAACATACCTGAGCCGGAGTCATACCGGTCTCCCCGGCAATTCTTTGAATAACAGGATGCTTCATATCGGACTGGTGCTCGGGGAAACGATCTCTTCCGGGGCGACGTGGCGAGCCCAGTGACATATAACCGGATGGTACAATGTCATTTTCAATAAAGAATTTAACCAGGTCCTGTTGCTGAAATAAAGGATGCAACTCCATCTGGTTATACACAGGACGGTTGAAATCATTGGTATCTCTCAGGAGGAGCTTCATGGTCTTTTTCGTCTGGTTTGATGTGCCGATATTTTTCACCAAACCTTTTTCTTTCAGTTTGGTCATCTCATCCCAGACTTTCATAAAATCTTCATGTATATATGGTACTGCATGATCATTGACAGCATTGCCGGCTGCTCCGGGCTGGTGGAAATTTGGCCAGGGCCAGTGAACAACATACATATCGAGGTAATCGAGACCCAGTTGCCGCAACGATTCTTCACAAGCCGGTATCACTTCCCCGGGTGACATGTTTTTATTCCAGAGCTTTGAAAGCACGTATAATTCTTCTCTGTGAACCAAACCGGATGCCATGGCCTTTTTTAGTGCTTTCCCTACTATCTCTTCATTTTGGTAGGCAGTGGCGCAATCAATGTTTCTGTATCCCAATCGTATAGCTTCAATAACGATGTTTTCCATTGCATCCATGAGATCAGGATTGTCAGAATGGAAAGTCCCCATTGCAGGCTGAGGCATCATGGATCCATCAGTCAATTTCAGTTGAGTTACCGTTTCGGGATTAACAGGTCTTATCGTTTGATCTAAAGTTTTCATATTATGTGGTTTAATGTCATTCGTTCATTTGTTTATGCTTCTCAGAGGTCAATAATAACTTTCATGGTATTATTGCGATTTTGTTCGATGTACTGATAAGCATTCAGATATTCTTCGAATTGAAAATGTTTTGAAATCAGCGGATCGAGTATAATCTTACCTTTCTCGATCATATCAACCGCTTCTTCATAATCCTGATGCCTGTACATCATGGAACCAAATACATTCAATTCATGCTCTCCAAGGTAAAACATGTTTACACTTGGGTTTTTTGCGTAGACACCAAGAATTACAATGTCGCCTCCCTTTTCAACATTAGCCATGAGATTGTCAAGAGATACCTGTGCGCCGGCTGCTTCCATTCCCACCTGGAAACCTTCATTGCCGAAATAACTTTTTATTCCTTCTGTAAAAGAAATCTTCGACACATTCAGGGTAGCATCAATACCGCATTTTTTTGCAATGTCCAATTTATAGTCGACGACATCTGTTATTAGCACTTTTGCCGCTCCCCGGGCTTTTGCAAATTGTGCAACCAAATTACCTATGGTTCCGGCTCCTGAAACAACAACATTTTTACCCTCAACACCGCTTGTCCTCCCCGTGGAATGTGCGCCAACGGCGACTGGCTCTACCATTGCTCCGTGGTCGAATGATATAGCATCAGGAAGGATAACCAGTCGGTCCTCCGGAACCAGAAAATATTCCTGTGCAACACCGGGTGCCTGGAATCCCTGAACCTTCAGATTCTCGCAAACATTGTACTGACCTCTTTTACAGGGTCTGCATTCTCCGCACACCAATTGTGGCCGGGCTGTTGCCTTCATGCCAGGCTTAACCTCCTTTACGTGCTGACCAACGGCTTCAACAATTCCGGAATATTCATGACCCTGAACAACGGGATAGGGCGTTGCCGGATGTTCCCCGTGAAATACATGGATATCACTCCCACATACGCCAATGCGCCTGATCTTTAAAAGTACTTCATTGGGTCCCGGACTTCCCGGGTGATTTACGTCCGGGAAAACGATATGGCCCGGCTCTGTCATTACAGCTTGTTTCACTTTGAGACTATTTTATAGTTATCCTGTAATAAATTTCATTTATCTAAAAATTGCATAGAGGACCACCAGAGTCAGAAATAATATGGCAGCCCACAGGCGAATATCTTTTATGCCGGAGAACTTATCGCGGACAAGGACGGCAATGGGGCTTTCCCAGGTATATTTTTCAATAACCTCGACCGGGGGTTTCTCAGTGAAATAACTAACGGAAAAGTAGATGCCGATGCAAATCACAAATAACCACCAGGCCTGCATCATAAATGGTATTCCGAATCCTTTTGTGAGGTACATATATCCGCTGATGGGTTCAAAATCAATGCAGAATGCCGATATACCAAGGATAAGTCCTGATATCAATGTGATGAATGCGGCCTGAGCAGTCCCTTTTTTGGAAAACACTCCCATCAGGAACACGGCTGCCACCGGGGGTGCAATGGCTGATGCGATTTTATTGATCGCTTCAAAAATACTGGAGAACTTACCTCCCTGTGTGGACCATACGATAGCCAGCAGCATAACTCCGACAGCCGCCAGGCGTCCGATCCTGATTTGCTTTCTGTCCGAAACATTGGGATTGATTCTTTTCACAATATCGACGGCCACCAGGGTTGCCGAACTGTTCAGGGCTGCAGCAATGGTACTCATCAGAGCAGCCAGGAGGGTTGCCGCCATGATGCCTTTCAATCCCACAGGTAATAACTCATTGATCAGGGTTGGCAGGGCCATATTTGCGTCAGTCCCGATAATGTCTCTAAACAAGACGTATGCTATGATTCCGGGAAAAACAAGAATAAACACGGGAAGAATTTTCAGAAAACCTGCCAAAATTGGACCCAATTGGGCATCCTTCTGGCTTCTTGCTCCCAAAACCCTCTGTACAATCGTCTGGTCTGAACACCAATACCAGAGACCTAACACAGGATATCCAAGCAGGCAGGCATACCAGGTAAGTCCGTTATCACCACCTAGTTGTTTAAGGCTTTCCTTCGTATGTAGTATTTGAAGTTGTCCGGGCTTTAAATTTGCCTTTAGTTCTGCCACAGAGTAAATACCATGGTCTTTGAGTGCATAAATTCCAAATCCGGTTAATATGAAAGCTCCAGCGATAAGAATGACCGATTGAATGGTTTCGGTGATCACAACAGCCTTCAATCCTCCCAGTACGGTGTAAATGGTAGTTATCACCGAAATTAGAATAATGGAGGTTATCACATTAATTCCAAAAAAGGATTTAAACACCACGGCTCCTGCATACAGACTCATTCCTATATGCACGAACAAGGCCCCGATGATGGCAATGATGGCCATCACAGTCCTGGATCTGGAATCATATCTTTTCTCCAGGAATTCAGGCAACGTGGAGATCCTGCTTTTAAAATAGAAAGGGGCAAAGATGAGTCCGAGCATTATCAGGGAAACAGCAGCCAGCCACTCAAAATTACCCCACACCAGACCTTCATTATAACCCGATGCGGCTAAGCCGACCAGATGAATGGTTGAAATATTTGAAGCAAACAATGCGGTTCCGACCAAAATCCAGTTCAGGCCCCGGCCTGCCAGAAAATAGCGCTCACTGGTCATCTTTGTTAATCGGGTTGACAGGATTCCGATCAAAAGAATGCCAAAGAGGTAAACGATGATGATGATCAGATCGACAGTATTTATTGTTTTATCCATAGGTGTGAAGTTGTACATTATTCATGTTCAGCATATAAGAAATATCTCATTGATGGATCGATCATTCTCTGAGGTTCATTTCCGGATAATTTTGTCTGACTCTCTTTAAAGAGGAGGTTCCATATTCCTTCCCCTCAAAGCTCTGCCGGCAGGATTCATACCAGTTAGTAAAATCATTGTTGTATCGTTCCAATATGTCCGGATGATCCTTCGCAATATCATTCTGCTCAAAGGGATCATCGAGGATATCATACAATTGGTTTCCGTCAACCATCTTATATTGTCTGCCATTATATGAGAAGTGATTACTGCTGGCAAAACCAACAGGTTCTTTTCTTTCCCAAACTTCTCCCTTTAAGACCGGAAGGATACTCTCGCCATCCATCATACGATCGTCCTGACCGGCCTCAGCGCCTGCCGCTTCTATGATTGTGGGCATGAGGTCCGACGTGACCACAGGAGTATTCACTTCGGCATGCTTCACAACTTTCGGCCACACCACGGTCCCAGGAACCCTTACGCCGCCTTCAAACAGGCTGCGTTTACGTCCCCTGAAGCCACCAGTGCGGCCAGGGGCGGTATCTTTACCTTCAGGACCATTATCACTACAAAACCAGATCATGGTATTATCGCCAATGCCTAATTGCTTGAGGGACGTACGAAGCCTTCCAATTTGATCATCCATCGCGGTTACGCTCCCGGCATATTGTTGCAATTTGAAATGCTGATCCTTATACATCGCCGCATATTCCGGTCCTGCAACACAGGGAAGATGGGGAGCGTGGAACCAGATCACTGCAAGAAAGGGGCGGTCTGATTTAACCGCCTCTTCGATAAATGGTATGGCACGATCCATGATCACACGCGAATCATTTCCCCTGAGATTTTCCGTTACCATTCCGTCAGGCGACCAGTAGTGCGTACCATAAGGTAGAGACGGCTCATCACTTTTGAGGTAATTCCATCCAAACCCGGCACTCTCAGGCTTCTCAAACTTCACGGGTTTTAACATAGGATCCCATGTAGGCACCTTTGACTCAGTTGAGAAATAGGTTTCAAAACCGTGCTCAGTCGGAGGATTCAGAAATTCGGGTTGGTCGGGACCTCCCCGGTTTGCGTCTTTTTCATTTGTGGTAAAGGTCCCCAAATGCCATTTGCCAAAATGACCGCATGTATACCCTTTTTGATTTAATACTTCAGCTATGGTAATTTCTTCCGGACGAAGAATTCCGGTATTGGCAAAAAATACCCCGGTACGGTAAGGGTGTCGGCCCGTGAGGCAACTTGCTCTTGTCGGACTGCATACAGGAGCTGCCGAATAAAAACGATTGAATTGAATTCCCTCTGCTGCCATCTGGTCCAGGTTCGGAGTTTTTATGACCGGATTTCCGTTATACCCCGTATCTCCCCATCCCAAATCATCAGCCATAAGCAGTATGACATTCGGCAAGTCCTCCCGTTGATTATCGGTGCTGCAATTCGTAAGTTGAATCTGACTGAGGACTGCTAAACTGATAATTATTGAACGTTTCGTAGTTTTACTCATATCTGACTTTGCCTAATCTGGTTAATACTTTCAGACCAGATTCACGGATTCCATATAATTTCATATTATTCCATAAAAAAATACGGAGTCTGAAATCCGGGAAATTCTGTTATTTTGTTAGTATTAATTCTACTTTGACACCTTGGCTTTTTATATGATTTCTCAGATTGTTTGCCCCAATCCTAAAGGGAGCAATCTGAAAAATCAACCTGTTTCCTTCAGGTATTAAGGGTAAGAAAACAGGTTGATTTTTATAATCTGTCAACGTAGAATTAATTCAATATTTCTTAGGTTCACGGGATTCCAGTCCTTTTTTACGGCCTTGATTTCAAGAGTATAGGTGCCTGGTTCATCAATTTCAAGGCTGCCTAATTCAGTTACCCTGAAATGACCATAATCGCCGGTCGGAGCCAATTCTTTTTCCGTTTGGGGCTGATCACTTACATTCCAGGCAACAGAAGTTTTTTTGATGCCTGCTACATCAGCCTGAAGTTTAAAAGTTCCGGGCTGACTGATCTCAAAGGTGTAGCTTATCGAGGTTCTCGCATCGGTCCAGTTTCCAATGTTCGAAATGCCGCGCTTCTGTTCCAGGCTAAGGTTTGTGGACATTTTGTTGTGCAGATCTGCAAACTCCGGTTTCAGGGTCAGATTCCCCTTGGTATCCTGGTCGGGCATCAATGATTCCACATCCAGTTTACCGTCAATTTTGAGTTTAATGACCGAGCAGATGGTATCCGGAGCTTCCTTCGGAACTGTAATAACTATGCCGGACTCATCTCCTTTCTGGGCTTTCCATTTTAATTCCTTACCTCCTTGCAGAAGGGTCACGGAAGACGGATTGTTTTTAAGTCCTGGCACGATGAGTTTCCCTTTTTCGGGCCAGTCGAATACATGCAGGTAAAGCACTGCTCCGTCCTGAGTGATCTTTTTCGTGCATCGTCCCCAGGTGAGTCGATAAAAAGGACTTGCAGTGGTTCCGTATATGGCTTCACCGTTTATATCCATCCAGGCACCGATCTGTTCGAGACGGTCAATGCTTGCCTGTGGGATCAGTCCTTCAGGTGTAGGTCCCACATTCAAAAGGAAATTACCTCCCTTGCTGGCAATATCGCAGAGTTTTTGTATGAGATCTTTGGTCGATTTCCAGTCATGATCATAGCTTTTGTATCCCCAGGTATGGTTCATGGTCATGCAAACCTCCCAGTCCCGGTCTTTAAATCCGAGTGCGGGTATATGCTGTTCGGGAGTT
>DASQZK010000503.1:0-4977 GCA_035638735.1 Bacteroidales bacterium | reverse complement strand
AGCTAACACCAATTTTGAGATTCGTGTGCCGGAATTAACAAACGATTATCATAAATTTATCAAGAACCTGTCGGATCTCCTCCGCCGGGCTTATCATGCCAACAAGAGAAAACGTATTCTCACCAATATCTTCCGGGGGATTGGTGTATTAGGATTCTTTGTTTTTCTTCTGATGACAGGAGAACAGCTTTTTTACCTCTCTTCTATTATCAAAAGCGGCTTATTGCTATCAGGCATTTTGATTACCCTGGCAAGTATTTATTACCAACATCGCCGCGCGCCCGGATTTGATACATTCAAGCAGTATTATCATCATTTATCCAGGCAAATAAAAAATGAGCCCGTTCGTAATATCCTCGATCTTTACACAAGTGACGCATATAAGACCATATTCAGTGAACCGGCGCTTAAACAGAATATCCGTCAATTATCACTTCGGGATGTCAAACAACGTATTCGGGATTATCATAAACAGGATGAATCGACGCACCACTTTCGTTCAGCTGGCTTATTAATACTTATAATATTGTTTATTAACACCGGATTCATCTTTACTTACCCAAATGCTTTTACACGAAGTACACATTTCTGGGTCAGTTACTCACGGCCAAATCCCTTCCGGTATACGGTAGCACCCGGTGATTCTGTTATTGAACGCGGCTCACCATTTCAGGCCATTCTGCATATACGTGGAAATATATCTCCCAAGACATCAAATATAGCCCTTAAAACTTCAGTTGAAAGAGCATACAGGGTTCAGAAAATGCAAAAGATCAACGACAGTACATTTGTTTCGGATGTTTATATGCCCGGAGATAATGTGACTTATCACGTGCAAATGGATGGATATAAATCTCCGGATTATCATGTCACCGTACAAATGAAACCGCGCTTCAAGGATCTCAGTGTAACCGTTCAACCCCCAGCGTACACAAAATTGGATTCTGTGCACTATCACTATCCCTTTTCTGCGATTAATGTAATTCCCGGTTCTCATCTTACACTGCAGGGCACGACGAATAAGCCGGTAAAAGACCTTGTTCTTCGGCGATTACATTCCTCTGACACCTTGCATTCAGATTCCGGTTTAGATTCCTTATTCACTCAATTTCAATTGTTCAAACCGGATAGTCTTTCCTTTAAAATGACCGATTTATCCAACCTCACGAATGATAATCCATTCGGTTTCCGCTTAAAGGCCATAGCTGATGAACCACCTCGCATTTCCATACTACAGCCGGAAACACCACTATCCATATCACAACCGGATACGGTTCATATTTTCTATGAGATGAGTGATGATTATGGATTTCACAATATCATTTTCCACTACAGCCTGGCCAAAGCATACGTTAAAAAGAAAAAAAGAGGAGTCATCCGTTTACAAACACCTCGGGGGAAAAAAGCACAACAAACGTTTATTTGGGACCTGGCCAAACTCAATTTAAAACCGCTCGATGAACTTACGTACTGGATTGATGTGAGGGATAATGATGCTATCGCGGGCTATAAAAGAACACGCTCCAATATACAGAAGATCAAAATGGCTTCCATAGCAGAAACCATTACCGATGCTGAAAAGGATCAATCGGCAGTCGATCAGCAGTTCAAAGAACTCAGGGAAGGATATGATAACGTTCAACAGGACTTTGAAAATTTTCAGAATAACCTGAGAAATAATCCGGATAACACGTGGAAGCATCAGCAATCACTTGAAAAGATCAGGAAAGAGCAACAGGATCTGAATAAGAAAGTCGATGAAATAAGCAATAAATTTGACGAGGTAAAAAAGAAACTTCAAAAAAATAACCTGGTATCTAAAGAGACGCAGGACAAGTATAAAGAACTACAAAAACTTATAAAACAGATTAAGGACCCCGCTCTTTTAAAGGCCTTAAAAGAGTTACAAAAGAGTATGGATAACCTCGGACAGGAGCAGATTCAGCAGGCGCTTCAGAATTATAAATTTAACGAATCGTTGTATAAAGAACGGTTACAGCGAACTATCGAGCTTTTCAAGTCATTGAAATTGAACGCTGAACTTGAGAATATGACCAGGAACCTGGAGAATCTTAAATCCAGGGAAGATTCTCTAATGCAAAAACAGGCCGGTCCATCTGAGCAGTTACAGGAGCAGCAACAAATACAAAAGAACCTCCGGGACGTGGCGAAGAAACTCGACAAAATGAACAACGGGGATATTCCTGAACGGGCGCGGGGTATGATGAAAAAACTGCAAAAAGAGACTCATCAATCATACCAAAAAGCGGATGAAAACCTTCAGAAAAACCTGGAAGAGCTGCAAAAACGGCGCCGGGATGATCAATTGATGCAACAGCAGCAGCAACAAGCCGGACAGCAGATGAGTCAGATGATCCAAAGCATAAAGAAGGCTCAAAAGTCATTGAATCAAAAGAAAGCGCATGTTAACCTGATGGCGCTGCAAAGTATATTACAGGATCTCATGCTGTTGTCGGATGAACAGGAAAAAATAAGTGTGCAGGTGAGTGAGCTCCCGGATGGCAGCAAGGCCTTCGTGGAACAGGCCCGGCGGCAGACCAATGTATCACAGAGTTTCGAACAGGTTGTTGACAGTCTGAGCCAGGTGGCTAAAGAAGTCCCCGAATTGTCGAATGCCATTATTAAGAAGAAGAAAGAGGCACATGTAAACTTGAAACAATCACAATCGTACCTGGCAGACCGTGATCAGGCCAATGCTTCGGCGGAAGTCAGGACGGCCCTGGGTAATATCAATGACCTGTCCTCCATGATCGCCTCATTGATCGATCAAATGAAACAGAGCGGCCAGTCAGGCGGTGGTGGTATGGGCGGAAGCCTGATGGAACAGTTGCAGAAATTGTCACAGCAGCAAAAGGGATTGAATGATCAACTACAGAATCTTATAAACGACCTTCAGGGCAACCGCCTGACGGAAGGCCAAATGCAGCGATTTAACCAATTGGCCAGAACACAAAACCAAATACGCGAGCAACTACAACGCATACAAAAAGGCGGTGAGTTGCAACCGGGCGATAAAACGCTAAGTGAGTTGCAACGCCTGTCCGATCAGATGGATCAGGCTATCAACGATATGCGCGGTGGCAGCAAGGACCGGCCTTTTATTCAACGGCAGCAGAATATTTTATCACGGATGTTATCGGCTGAAAAGGCCGTTCAGAAACGGGGTAAAAGTAAAAAACGGCAGTCTGAGACAGCCGATCAAACGCTTAAGGCGCCGCCTCCACAGATGACTATGCAGCAACTGCAAGAGGAATTACGCAAACGCCTCCAATCGGATGAAAACACCCCGTTTAGCAGCGATTATCAGAAACTGATTGAACGGTACTACCAGTTGCTGCAGGAAGAGATTAAGAATTAGTGTTGAGTGCTTGAGATGGGGCACATCGATGACTGGACACAGAGTGTCCGGGGGTGCGTTACGCCCCGGAGGGACGTAACGAGATAGAGAGGCCGACTGACCACGGACCACAGGCCACAAACATTATCTCGTTACAGGACTCTGTCCTGTAACGAACGGGTGGACACTCTGTGTCCTGTCTCTATTATTGAATACAGGATTTATACATGCCTAAGATTCATTCCACAATACCCACCTCCTGATGTCATGCCTCCGAAAAGAGCATAAATATAATAAAATGTACAAGATAGGTGTCATTGCGAGGAGTGATAGAGGCGAATGCCGATTGAACGACGTGGCAATCTCTTTCCGTTGATATCACATAAAGACAATACATCGGATGGGGATTACTTCGGCAAAAGCGCCTTGTAATGACACTTAGAGCGTTTGTTCGCTACGACACTCTGTGTCCTGTTTCAACTTCTCCACTGGGTGAGAGGGGTTGTAAAAATATTATAATGTAAATAATCACATATTATTTCAGTTATCTCTATTTTCTGAATAGTATACTCAATGCCTATTGCCTAAAGAGCAGTTCATAACCTTCAACTTTATTAGTGGTGTTACTTTTCCTCGATGAAAAGTAACCAAAAATCTCCGGCGATCGTAAAATGGGCTAAATCCGTCTCCATTTCGCTAAAAAAATCCAATGCTCCACTTCGGAGCTTGCCTGTTTTAAAGAACCATGCGGTATGGATTTTTTTTAAACGCTACATTCCACCAGATTCTTAACGCCCATTTTTCTGAGGCCGGAAACTTTTAAAGATTCATTTTTTGGGGTCACTAGCCCTTGATATACACACCCTCAATTGTTCATTGAATTCATGCTTTCCAGACGTGTATATCGCTCTTAACCTTAATCCCTTTCATGGCGTTGCGGGTATCGACGATACACTCGTTCCAGTCGGCTAGTTGCTGGTAGTCTATGCAGCTGTGATTGGTGGATATGACAACCGCATCGAAGGATGACAATGTTTTCTTATCCCATTCTATAGATTTCGACCCTTTCCAGTTGGCGTGTTCCCGGGTTGGGGGGACAATGGGGATATAGGGATCGTAATAAGAGACATCGGCCCCGTATTTCTCCAGTAGATCCATGAGTTTATAGGTCGGCGACTCCCGCATATCGTCTACATCGGGTTTATAAGACAAACCAAGGACCAGCACTTTACTGCCATTGACCGGTTTCTTGTGGGCGTTCAGGGCTTCTGTTGTTCGGCCGATCACGTATTTCGGCATATTAGTATTGATCTCACCGGCCAGTTCAATGAAGCGGGTGTTCATCTCATATTCACGCGCTTTCCATGTGAGGTAAAAGGGATCGATGGGTATACAATGTCCGCCAAGGCCGGGTCCCGGGGTAAACTTCATATATCCAAATGGTTTTGAGGCCGCCGCGTCGATCACTTCGTGAATATCAATATCCATGGATTCAAATACGGTCTTGAGCTCATTCACGAGGGCAATATTGACCGAACGGAAGATATTTTCCAGTAATTTTGTTGCTTCGGCCGCTTTGGTACTGCTCACAGGCACGGTCTTTACAACCACTTCCCCAT
>DASQZK010000502.1:0-2316 GCA_035638735.1 Bacteroidales bacterium | reverse complement strand
CAGTGGTAATCATTCCTTCAGGGAAGTTTCGGTTCCTGCCTTTACCGAGAATGCGGCTCATGAAGAAGTGGATGCGGTGTTTTTTGACGCCGACGGGGACGGTGACCAGGATCTATACGTGGTAAGCGGGGGCAGTGAATTTGGCAGTGACCTCGAAAAATTTGCCGATCGCCTCTACATCAATGAAGGAATGAGCGGCGATACGATTAATTTTAGTTTGTCCGACGGATTGCCTTCAGACTATACTTCCGAATCCTGTGTGCGTCCTGCTGATTTTGATAACGACGGAGATATGGACCTTTTTGTGGGGGGACGAAGTGTTCCGGGTGAGTATGGAAAGCCGGCCAACAGCTATCTATTGGAGAATGATGGCAAAGGCAATTTCAGTGACGTTACTTCTAAGTATATGACACAGGTTTCCAAGATCGGTATGGTAACCGATGCAGTTTGGAGCGATTATGATAATGATGAGGATCTTGATCTGATTGTTGTTGGAGATTGGATGCCCATAACAATTTTTGAAAACCGGGGTGATTTCTTTCAGCGTCAGTTCGATGTTCCCGGTCTGGGCCGGACCGAAGGCTGGTGGGAAAGCATAGCACCTGCGGATCTTAACGGAGATGGAAATATGGACTTCATTACCGGTAATTTGGGGACCAATTCTATGTTTAAAGCCAGTGAGGGGAGTCCGGTAAAACTGTACGTTAATGATTTTGATCGCAACGGATCACTGGACCATGTATATGCCTTCAAGCAGGAGGATCGATTTATCCCGTATCATCTTAAGAAGCCTATGGGGCGTCAGCTGAGCTTTATAGAAGCCAAGTTTCCAAAATTTGAAGATTATGCGGATAAATCCATGAGTGAAATATTCAGCAAGGAGCAGCTTGATAACGCCCTGCAGTTAACGGCCTATCAGTTGCATTCAGTCGCAGTTATAAACAACGGGGATGGGACCTTCAGCATAAAGAAATTGCCGAAAGAGGCACAATATGCCCCGGTTTTTGATACTGCCACGGATGATTTTGACCGGGATAGCAGGAAAGAACTGCTGTTAACGGGCAACTTCTCAGGAACCCGTCCGCGCGAAGGATTTTACCTGGCAAATCATGGAGCTCTTTTTGATATCAATGAAGACGGCTCGCTTACCAACATCGACTATTCAACAAGTGGACTTTGGATTCGCGGCGATGTTAGGGATACCGAAATTATCAAGACAAACACAGGAAAGCTTTTAGTCATTGGAAAAAACGATGGACAAACCGAAATATATGCATACGACTAAGATCATTGGATTGCTGTTGGCACTGGCCCTTTTAGGATGTCAGTCGGAGCCACAGCGCTTTACGAAGCTATCACCGGAACAGACCGGGGTCGACTTTGTGAATAAGCTCACGCAAACACCCGACCTGAATATTTTCAATTACCTTTACTTTTTTGACGGTGGAGGAGTGGCGGCCGGTGACCTGAACGGGGATGGGCTGCCGGATCTGTTTTTCACCTCCAACCAGGAACAAAACCGCTTGTATCTGAACAAGGGTGATTTTTCTTTTGAGGATGTAACCAGCCAATCTATCGGTGGCCATGTGGATGATTGGACCACCGGTGTTACCCTTATTGATATTAACAGCGACGGGCGCCTGGATATTTATGTCTCCAACGTGGGCAGTTACCTGAAGATACAGGGAGAAAACAAGCTCTATGTCAATCAGGGTAATAACGAGGAGGGAGTTCCCCAGTTTAAGGAAGAAGGTAAAAAGTACGGTCTGGATCTGGTCGGCTTTTCTACGCAGGCCGCCTTTTTTGACTACGATCGTGACGGCGACTTGGATATGTATATGCTGAATCATTCCGTACACTCTAACGGGACCTTCAATAATGCTGATATTCGTTATGAATCCCATCCGCTGGCAGGAGATCACCTGATGCGGAATGACAACGGCAAGTTTACCGATGTTACGGAGGAAGCAGGAATTTACAACTCGGCTCTTGGATACGGCCTGGGTATTGGTATTTCGGACTTCAATAAAGACGGATATCCCGATATTTATATCGGTAACGATTTTCATGAGGACGATTACCTATATATAAACAACGGAGATGGCACTTTTACAGAGTCTCTGGCTGACATGATGCCCCATACCAGCCGATCTTCGATGGGTAATGAGTTGGTGGATATCAACGACGATGGGCTGACGGATATTTATTCGCTGGATATGCTGCCTGCGGAGTATGAAATGTGGAAGAAGTCGGCTGCGGAAGACCCTTACGAGATTTACCAGTCCAAACTTAGGTACGGTTATAAATATCAGTTTT
>DASQZK010000501.1:0-3823 GCA_035638735.1 Bacteroidales bacterium | reverse complement strand
ACCTTCCCCCTGCCGTGGTAACGTCGGGATAGATCAGGGCACTGTCGCCTACTACCGAGAGATATACGGTGGCACCGGGTAGCGGTTTTCCTGCATTCTCGAGCTTTCCTCTGACTATTATGCCCGATTTGTCGGCTTCGTAGTTGTTCGTGTCGTGAGTTGTCTTCCCGGAAAACATGTCTTTGCCATATATTGTAAGAAAGGCAGACGCCTCCGTCATGTTAGTCAGGTTCCAGTCGGCTGCAATGGCCTTAAAATCCTCTGGGATAGCCAGGAAATCGGGCAACGTGGCATTTCTGACCGCTGTTGCCGTCTTTTTCCGCACCGATACAGAGACTATTGAGCTGACAGGATTCCCCGAAGCATCATACGTTTCGATGGAAACAGAAGCTTTTTCCCTGGTATTGTATGTGTCTGCCCCGCTACCGATACTAACCTTGAGATTCCCACCCGGGCGTTTGTAAAGATAGTTAGTGGCAACGGTGTCGCCATTGGAGTCAACCAGGTTGAGTGAACTGAATCCTTCCTCCAGTATGGAGGCATCCAGGATAAGAGGACTGGTAAAGGGCCTGCTGACGGTTTTTTTCGAAGCATGGTTCAGCGGCCGGATTTCCAGGAAAAGGGAAGAAGCTTTCACCACTGAATCGCTCGATTCAAGGGAAAGGGCGTATCTGTCGAACGATGCCTGCACGTTAAGCAATGAAGCCTTGTTTCTATCGATGTTCAACGGAAACCACTGTTCCATACCGGGCAGACTGAGATAGTATTTGGGAGTGCCCGGAACAAGGTCAAACCAGGCCAGGTTGTTTTTGATGAAGTTTAGGTTAGCCAGCGTGTCATAATACTGGCTTACCACCCAGCCTTTCATGGCTGGTTTGGGCAACGATTTGTCGAAGTAGACATATACACGGTTATAAAGGTTCTGGTAAATGGCGCCCCCTTCAGCAAACACCTTTATATCGGTGGCCTGTACCAGGGACGTGTCCGTCACGGTGTAGTTAAACCGCCCGCCCTGGACCGGGTTTAGGAGCATCAGCTTCTTATAGTAGAAAGAACCCGTACCAAAATTTTTCATGTAGTTGGTATAGGCTCTCAGCAGATAAAAGCCGGATGAGAGGAAAGCAGGGACCGTAATTTTGCCAGAGCCTTTTCCATGGCTGGTAAGAATCATGGATTGGGTCACAACCTGGTTGCCGGTCGTGAGCAGTTCGAGGTAAACGGTTTTTGATCCGGTTTTGATCCGGTCCTGACCATCCAGACAGACGGTGCTGAGCCAAATGTTTTCGCCGGCAAAGTAAATGTCCCGGTCAGTAGTCACGAACAACGACTCTGCCTCTCCGGGGTCATTGGCCTGGCCGTAAAGGGAAGGGGCGGAAATGGCCACAGCCAGAACGCTGAGTAAAATAGTACGGGCGGTTTTCATTATTATCTGACTCATATTAAAAGCGGAAATTATATGAAAGGGTCACAATTGGCTCTGCAAATATCGACATCTTATATCCCTGGGTACTATTTTCCTTGCTTATGAAATATACCGAATAAATGTTATTCCTGCCGGTGATGTTGTATACCGATAGGCTCCAGTAGCTGTGCAAGAACTGGTTTACCTTCAGGTTTCCGTCGAGGTTAAGGGAAATGTCCCATCGGAAATAATCATCCACGCGGTATTCGTTACGTCTCGAATAATTCAGGAAGGTGCCATTCCTGAAGCGGTAGCGTGCCACCGGGTACGTGATTGGACGGCCGGTGGAATAAACCACATCGGTTGAAACACTGAAGCGGCGGGAGAACCGGTAATTACCCACGAAGGCAAGTGAATGCGGCTTGTCGTAAATGGCAGGGAACCACTGGTTGTTATTGATTTTTTCCTCCGTATATATTCCGTCTGATTTTTCGAGGATTCGCGAATAGGTATAGCTTAGCCATCCATTAAGTTTACCCATGGTTTTTCTGAGCAACACCTCAACGCCGTAAGCTTTTCCCCTGGTATCGATGATTTCGGTTTCTACGTGCTCATTCATCAGCAGGGTGGCCGCCACCTTGTAGTCTTTCAGCCCCTGTAAGCGCTTATAATAAACCTCGAACGACGTTTCGTATATACTGCTTTTAAAATTCCGGTAAAAGCCCAATGAAAACTGGTCTGCAATCTGAGGTGAGATATTATTGTCGCTGAGTTTCCAGGTATCGGTGGGGGAAACACTGAAGGTGTTCGACATAATATGAATGTATTGCTTCATCCGGGCATAGCCCATTTTTACCGAAAGATTCTTTGACAGCAGGTACCGGGCCGAGATGCGCGGTTCCAGTCCCGAATAGGTCTTTATTGATTTAAGCCTGTCGTAGGTGAGGGTGTCTTTCAGTGTCGACAGGTCGGTGGGAAGACCTGTCCGGTATACAAAGGCCGATCCGGGTCCGACATAATTATATAGTGAAAACCGTAATCCGCCATTAATGGTAAGCCTGTTATTCACCTTATATTCATCGCTTACATAAATGGCATTCCTGAGAGCATGCTCATTTTCAATGGTTTTCTTCTTAATGAGCGATTCATTGCCCAATGCTTTCAGCTCACCCGGCAACATATCGTAATAGACATTACTTATACCAAAATTCAACAGGTGATTGTTAGTCCAGAAATAAGTGAAATCGGATCGCTGCTCGTAATAATCGATGTAGTAATTCATGTTGTAGGCACTTCCGGCATCAGCTTTGTCTCCCAGGGAAAACTTGTAATTGCTGTATATCAGGTTGTTTGACATGTGAAGCTGCGGACTGAACCGGTGTTTCCACTCTATGTTGGTGATGCGGTTTCCATAATAATAGCTGGTGTCGCGATTATTTTTGTAAAAATAGTCGTCGCTGAAATAACCCGATATGCTGACACTATTATTTTTATTGAGTTCGTAATCGAGTTTTACGTTGAAATCGTTGAACGAGGCTTCACTTTTCCGTATTGCCGGGTTTTTGATGTGTTTGAGGATCCAGTTGGAATAAGTACTCCTTCCGCTGACAAGGAATGAAAGTTTCTCTTTGACAATGGGAGCTTCGACCTCGAAGTTACCGGTAAGCGGACTCACACCACCATGTCCCGAAAAGGCCGTTTTATTCCCATTTTTCACCGTAAGATCGAGTACCGACGACAGCCGCCCTCCCATCTTTGCCGGGACGACGCTTTTGTGCAATTCAAAATCCCTGATGATATCGGCGTTAAAGGCCGAGAAGAAGCCCATCAGGTGTGACGGGTTGAATACAGGCGCTTTGTCGAGAAGGATAAGATTCTGGTCGGCGTTGCCACCCCTGACGTTGAAACCGGTGGTTCCTTCACCAACCGACTGTACACCGGGCAGGAGCAACGATACCTTTAGTACATCGGTCTCCCCGATTTTCGGTATGCGTGCCATCATTTTAGTGTCGATACGGTTGAGTCCCATCTGCGTACTTTCAATGTTATGATACTTCTGGGCTGTCACCTCCACGGCCTTAAGTTCGGTGACTTTTTCATCCATCAGGATATTCAGCTCACCATCGGAAAAAAGATTCACCGTTAGATTTACATCTTTTTTACCAATGCAACGGACTATGATACGGTGTGTTCCCTTTGTGAGCTTGAGATAATAGTTGCCTGAAGCATTGGAAACGGTTCCGGTTCCGGTATCCTCAGCATAAACCGTTGCCCCGATGACCGGCTCCCTGGAGTGCCTGTCCATAACCCGGCCCGAAAGGATGGCCTGGCCCGAACGCCGCGTGTTTGCTTTCGAGCCAATGTCGACCACCATATTATTCTCCCTTGAACCGGCTTCACTGGTTTTTTCTTCCTCCTGTT
>DASQZK010000500.1:0-2616 GCA_035638735.1 Bacteroidales bacterium | reverse complement strand
AACCTTCCGGGACCTCTTGATAGAGAAACGGGTCAATATCCAGAAGCGGACAACAAAGGGAAAAGATCTCATGGCCGCCTGCGGACAGCTGGGCGGAGAAGCGGGTCAGTGGGAACTTCCGGGCCCCTCAAATAATAAGATTCTCTGATAGATTAGTGGAAACTTATATTTTGAGAGGCCCTCAGATTTCCCCGACGCTTGTAAATTTAGATTTGAACATAGTGTATGGTTGAGAGGGATAACGAGGCGAGAACAGCTATCCGTGGTATCACATGAGCTGACCGAAGAAATGTTTGAAAAAAGAGATCAAATTGGAATATGGTTTATTGGAGAAAAGGAATATTGCGTAAGCGAAGCGGACTATGCTGCTTCAATGTATGAAGAGATGGAAAATAAAGATTTAGATTTATAACAATGGGATTAACTCAGATTGAAAAAGCTGGCGCTTTTTCAAATCGGTTATCCCAAGCGTTGGGTGGCTTATTGATGAAATGATTTCATAAGAGAAATTTACTATATTCAAATTGAGTTTTAGAATTGTTATATGTATCATTATTATCTTTGATGACGGCTGAAGAAAAACTGAAAGAATATTTAAATGTTCGGATTTAAAAAGAAAACATCTCCGGAACCTGATAAAAATCTATTTATGGAAATATTGAATCGTTTTATACAGTTACAACTTACATTGCCGGTTATTGATGATCCTAAACAACTTATTGAATTACTAAATATTTTACGGAATATTGTAAATACTAAAACTTATTCTTACCGACTAGATTTTTTTGTGTTAATTCTCATAGAAATAGCTCATATATATCTTTATAATGAACATAAAGACATAAAGGAGATTAAAAAATATCTTGACGAAATACAATTGCTCGGTGAGAAAATCTATAATGAAATTGGCGATCCTTATTACATAATTGTTCTTTCCATTCAAAACCACTTATTTGAATTCATCAATAAAAATTATAAAAAGGCAAAAGTAGAACTGGAAAAATTTGATAAAATATCAAAACCTTTTAAAATTCCTGAAGATCAAAATTATGTCTCTCAAATAATGGAACTGCAAAATAATCAAAATAAACTGAATGAAGTTAAAATGATTTATCGTAACAGGATGCTTAAATTAATTAGTATGAGAATAGGTGAAATTCTTCAGGGAATCAAGGAGACTGCTATTATAAAGTAAGAATTGGTTCAATCATAGATTAATTATAATACAAATAGGTTTTGTTTAATAATAACTTGAAGAATATATAACCAAATTTCAGAGATAGATACGCCACCCAATCGGGTAGCCGGGGGTTTTTCTCCCCCGGCCCCCACACCACCCGGCAAGCGGGTCCGCACCGGGCGGTTCACTTAAATTACCGGACCGTAGTTGGGTAATGAATATTTACCCACAGTTCTTTGACAGATAGAAGACCTTGATCCTTAAGCCATTGATTCGTCATGCCGGTTTGCGTGGCTAACGTTCTGGCGCATTTCCACGGACCTTTACGAGAAAAGCTCATGGGAATGGCAACGTTCGGATGGGCACCCATTTTAAGAAGATTACGGACTCGGGTACGGACATAGCGCCATTGTTTCCAATAGCACATGCGTAACCATCGTCGGAGCCAGTGATCTATTTCAGGTGTCGGGCGATAATATTCCGATATGCCGAAATAGTTCATCCAGCCCCGAAGGTATTGCGCAAGCTTCTGCATACGGTACTTCATGGACACGAACCAACTTCGGCCGGTCAGGCGTTTTATTCTCCATTTAAATTGATGGAAAGCCTTTTCCGACCATCGAATTTTGGTTCCCTTAAAAGTGAAACCCAGAAAGTCCGTGTCATCCGTTTTCGCTACCTGGCTTTTCTTCTTGTTGACCTTGAGTTTGAGCCTGCGGTTGAGAAACCGCTCGATACTTTGGGACACTCGCACTCCTGCTCGGTGACTTTTCACTAACACGAGAAAGTCATCGGCGTAGCGGACAAATCTGTGTCCCCTCTTCTCAAGCTCTTTATCCAGATCATCCAGAAGGATATTAGCCAAAAGTGGAGATAGCGGGCCACCTTGGGGAACGCCCTTGCGGGTAACCTGGCGGCGACCATTAAGCACTGCACCAGCTCTCAAGTATTTACCGATCAGCTTCAGGGCATGTTTGTCTTTGATTTTCCGGGCCACCCGATGCATAAGTACATCATGGTTGACCGTATCGAAAAACTTCGACAAGTCCATGTCCACGGCAATCCGGTAGCCTTCTTTGATGTATTCCCGGACCTTATAGACTGCGCCATGGGCAGACCGACCCGGCCTGAACCCGTAGCTGAAATCCGAAAGTTCCGGGTCAAAGATAGGCACAAATACCTGAGATATGGCTTGCTGGATCAACCGGTCTGTGACGGTTGGAATACCCAATGGGCGAGTACCGCCCGACTGCTTTGGGATTTCCACCCGTTTAACCGGCAAGGGTTGATAGCTACCATCTGACAGCGATTCACGAATACTGTTCCAGTGTTCACGGGCAAAGGCCGGGAACTCCTTGATTGACATATTGTCGATACCGGGAGCCCCTTTATTGGCTTTCACTCGTTTCCATGCATGTTGCATGTTCTCTCTGGAC
>DASQZK010000499.1:0-4589 GCA_035638735.1 Bacteroidales bacterium | reverse complement strand
GATGGCTTTGACGTCAATTACGACAGCTTCGACCACCTTGCCCTTCAATATAAAGAGTCGTCGAAATCGGACGATGAATGGGTTACGCTGATGAGCTACTATAACGATTCCCTGCTGTACCTCGATGCCATCGATAACGGCATCCCCGCAAAAATGGTCGATCCCGGCGACGCCGGAACCATCAGGTATGCCCTGAAAATGGACGATATGCCCGATCAGCGCTACGATTTGCGCGGGGTAACGTATTGCCTGATCAATAATGAACTGTTCGAAAATTATTCGGATACCAGACACGGCATCAAGGATATGTATAACCCGCGCCTGTTCGGTAGTGCTCAACCTGCCAACGGGATCCTGACGATTGAGGACAATATCAGGCTCAACTTCAACGAGCAAATCGCCGACGGCTACCTGACTAAAAATAATTTCCGGGTAACCGGAATACGTAACGGGGCTACAACCAGCCACTCCGTTTCTGTAAGCCTCGATGGCGAGAATGATTACATGGCTACCGAGTTCGACAGGAACTATGCCGGCAAGGACATCACCGTTGAGATGTGGATCAATACTGACACACCGCAAGATGCTACATTATTCAGCCATGGCACTATTAACGAATCGCTGGAATTGTCTCTCACAGCCGACAATCATCTGAGTGTGACTGTTGGTGAAACAACGGTTTCCAGCCGCGACCAGGTGCCGTTTGAAGCCGGTTCGTGGGCACACGTGGCCCTGGTTTATACTAAGAAAGGTCAGGTATCGGCTTACTACAATTTCAACGAAATGATCAGCCGGGCACCAGTCGATCCATATACCGGAACAGGGAATATTGAAATCGGACGTAGCATAAGCAGTGACGGTAATTCTTTCAAAGGCCGGATGCACAATGTCCGCGTCTGGAACGGAGCTTTGAGCTCGGGAAGCCTGCAGATCAACAGCCTGGCAAAGCTTTCGGGCAATGAACAGGGTCTGATTGCTTATTACCCGATGACCGAAGGCAAAGGCTCGATGATCTCGGATAAAGCCCTCGGCGCTCATCTCATCATGAACGGCTGTGCCTGGTCACTGCCGGAAGGCAGGGCTGTATCTTTCAATGGCAGCGATAACTATCTCAAAATTTCCACCGGCAGCTCTGCAGTTATTGATTCAACCATGGATTATACGCTAGAATTCTGGTTCAAGGGTGAACCCGGCCAGGCCAACGCGACGCTTTTGTCTGGCGGGCGCGGCGACGGGACAGACCTCGGCGGCTCGAAAGACCTGGTTTGCATCGGCTTCGACTCGAACGGCGAGCTGAGCTTCCTGAACAACGGTTTTATCACCGGAGTAAGCGGTACGTATCTCGATAACAACTGGCACCATTTCGCCCTCAGCGTGAACAGGACCATCGGCAGGGGCCAGATCTATGTCGACGGTATCCTGAAGAACTACTTCGATGCAGGTGAACTGGGCGGTGTAGCTTCATCATTCATGTACCTGGGAACACGCGCGTACTATAATGAAGGAGATGCCATGACACTTCATACCGACCAATTCTTCCATGGCAGTATCGATGAGTTGCGTATCTGGAACCTCTATAAGAATGAGTCTCTGGTGCAGGAAAGCAACAATGTCAAACTCAACGGCAATGAAATGGGACTCCTGGCGTATTACCCGTTTGAATACTATAAAGAGTTCATGGGGCTGAAGGAACTTGATTTCACCCTGGCCGACATGAAAGTGCAGCATTTTGCCGAAAACAAAGTTCCCGATGCAGTAGCCCACGGCAGCAGCCAGACTTCCGACATTGCCCCGGTCAAAGACCGGGGACCGGTAGCCGACCTCGGCTTCGACTTCGTGGTAAACAATGACGCCCTTATCATTAACCTGAAAGAACCATGGGAGAGAATCGAGAAAACCATCGTGACCTTTACGGTTAACGGCGTCCGCGATATGAACGGGAACGAGAATATCTCTCCCCTTAGCTGGTCGGCCTATATTGACCGTAACCAGCTGAAATGGGACGAAAATGAACTGAACCTGGAAAAACCGGTGTACCAGCCAACGGAATTCACGGTCAAAGCCGTGAACAAAGGCGGTTCACCACAACACTTCAGGATTAGCAATTTGCCCGACTGGATGGACGTCGATCCTTCCAGTGGTACCCTCGACCCAAATTCATCTGCCGATATCACCTTTACCATTGATGAAGGTCTGAATGTGGGTACCTACAACGAGGTGGTATATTTGACCAACGATGAGAACGTGTCGGAAGCACTGGAAATAAACCTGCAGGTGAAAGGCGAAAAACCTTCCTGGAGCGTGAATCTCTCCGATTATAAGTACAACATGTCGGTTTATGGCAAAATGCGTTTCTCCAATATCTTCTCCAATGATGAAGAAGATATACTGGGAGCCTTCGAAAACGGTGCATGTATCGGTGTAACCACTTCAACCTACGACAAAAACCTGGATATGTGGTATGCTCTGCTGACGGTATATGCCAATGACACAAAGCCGGAAAACCTCGAATTCAGGATGTGGGACGCAAGTACAGGCAAGGTTTATCAGGCTATTCCCGACAGGCCGGTTACCTATGCCAACGATGCCATCATCGGCTCGCCTGGAGCGCCCGTGATTTTCGACGGCATCAGGCTTATCTACCAGGACATAACCCTCGCTGAAGGCTGGAACTGGATTTCCTTCAACCTGTATAATGAAAACCTGACCGATATCAATGCCACCCTGAAATACGCTGACTGGACAGAAAACGATGTCATCAAATCGGTTGATTTTACCGATTCCTATTCTGCAATGAAAGGCAGATGGACCGGCAGTTTATCGCTTAATGGCGGATTGAATAACCTGTTGATGTATAAGCTCCGTTCATCTGAAAACCAGGCGATGAGCATTTCCGGGGCACAGGTTGATGCCGCTGTAACGCCCTTCACCATTAAAGCCGGTAGATGGAATTTCATCGGTTACCTGCCGGGCGTGAACCTGCCGGTCTGGGAGGCTCTGGCCGGATATCCTGCCAGTGACGGCGACATCATTAAATCGCAGGATGCATTCGCGATGTTCTGGGGAAACAACTGGACAGGGAACCTGGAGTATATGCAACCTAACAAAGGATACATGCTGCTGAATACGTCCGACAATGACCTGACACTCTATTACCCGTCGGCAACAGACCGTACTAAAAAGTCGGCCATTGCGACAGACAATACGACCGTGGCCGAAATGAACTACCACGCTTACCCCTCTAACCTGAACATTGTGGCTACAGCGGGAATTATAAGCCCTGATGATAAGATCTATGCCAGCGTTAACGGTGAACTGCGTGGTGTAAGTGTAACGGCAGACGACCTAGACGACCTCAGGTTTATTACCGTTGCCGGCCAGCCGGGCGATGACATGATCGAATTCACGTTACATAAGTCCGACAATACCACCCTGCATTCCGTTACCAGTGTGCCATTCATGGATAACAATGTCTACGGATCAGTCGGTAAGCCGCTGGTTCTCAAATTTGATGAGAACAAGGACGATATTAAGGTCTACCCGTCTCCCTTCCGGGACCACCTTAACATTTCGTTCACCCCCATAACCAGCGGTAAGGTACTCATCAGTATCATTGACATCACAGGAAAACAGATATACTATTCGGCCTCACCATCATCAACCGAAGCAAGGTTTGAAAAGATGATCGACACGTCTACCCTGGAACCAGGGATGTACTTCGTCCATATCCTTGAAAATGAAACGCTGACCATAAAAAAAGTAGTGAAATGAAATATGTAAAGATCACAACCTTAATAATCCTGTTGGCAACTTTTATATCAGGACTGAGCTCCTGCCGGAAAGATGATGAATACAAGCATTATGATGTCCCGGAATGGAATGTGGCCCTGGGTAATTACCAGGTGAACATGACGGCTGTGGTGGAACTGCCATCATATATAGAGCCATACATGACCGACAAAGACCAGATGGCGGCTTTTGTCAACGATAGCTGCCGTGGTGTAGCCGACATCGTGGACCGACAATTCTTCATGGTCATTAAAGGCAATCCGGATGAACAATCAAAGGTTACCTTCCGGTACTATAATGCCCGTAACAGGTACCTGTATGAAGCGCGCGAATATGTCGGTTTTGAAACAGATCTCATACTGGGAAACACTGACAATCCGGAAGTTCTTCCTCTGAAAATTAAAAACTGAACACAATGAAAATACCCCTGACATCTCTCTTTTCATCATTGATTATCAGCATCATATCATTAACCGCTTCCGCACAAAACGACACCGTGCTATCGAAATGCCCGTTACGCGGAAACTGGTACGTCGGGGCCGCCGGCGGCACACAGGTCCTTTTCTCAGCCGATGCTGACAAGCTGGACTTTGGAAATCGCTTAAGCACCGATTTATCTCTCTCCGCAGGAAAATGGTTTACTCCTGCCCTCGGTATGCGGTTCAATATTCAAGGCTTTAAACTGAAAGGCCTGAGCACCGCCGAAGGATTATATATTGCCGATCCCCTCGACGGCAACATTCTATACGGTAACGAGGACCCGGTAAGGAATTATGCCACTATCAACCCCGACGGTTCCT
>DASQZK010000498.1:0-3246 GCA_035638735.1 Bacteroidales bacterium | reverse complement strand
CTTTGCTCAAACAGATCTGAAAAGACTGGTGGCCTATACGAGCATCAGCCACATGGGCTTTATTGTCCTGGGATTGTATTCCTTCAACGAAATCGCCATGAAAGGCGTGGTGATGCAGATCATTGCCCATGCCCTGAGCACCGGAGCCCTCTTTATCATGGCCGGCATTATCCAGGAACGTATACATACCAGGGAATTCAGCAAGATGGGAGGCTTCTGGACCGATGCACCGGGTATGGGAAGCCTTGGAATGGTTTTCGCCATGGCTTCGCTGGGCTTGCCGGGACTGGCAAACTTCGTTGCCGAATTCACCATCCTGCTGGGCAGCTATCAAAGTATGCCCGTGATGGCCATTCTTGCCAGCCTTGGACTAATTGCTTCGGCCATTTACGCCCTGATTATGGTACAGAGAGTATTTTTCGGAGAGAAAACCCGGAAAACGAAAATCAGAGATTTGAACCTCAGGGAGGCAATAATCCTGGGCGTTTTGGTTGTTCCTCTCGTTGTCTTCGGATTATATCCGCGACCTGTATTTAAAACACTGGGGAAACCGGTAAATGTAACTGCCGTTAGTGAGGAAACAGGAACAACCAGAAGCATCTCCCTTGAGCAAAAACCACAACGACTGCGGAAAACGATGAATCCGAAAACCCATAACCCGAAAAATTACACGATGCATTTAACAAGCCTTGAAAAGAAAGGAGGCGAAAAGTGACCGCACAAGACTATTTAGCATTGCTTCCTCTTATCATCCTTGCTTCAGGCGCCATTTTGCTGCTCCTGTCTATAGCCGTAAAGAGACATCACGTCTTTACCACTATTGTGGCTTTTGCAGCACTGACGGCCGCTTTCATCTCATTGTTCTTCCAGGGAGGACCTGCTATTGAAATTTCGAACCTCCTGGTCGTCGATCGTTTCAGCAGTCTTTTCACAGGTATGATCATTTTCGCTTCTGCCATAATCCTGCTGCTGTCACATCCTTATATCGAAACACGGGCTGAAGATATTGAAGAATATTATATCCTGCTCCTTCTTGCCACCGTAGGATCTATAACCCTTGTCTCGAGCCGTCATTTCATGACGTTCTTTCTCGGACTCGAGCTTCTGAGTACCTCATTGTATGTATTGCTGGCTTTCTTCAGAGAGAGAGAACACTCGATTGAAGCCGGCATAAAATATCTTATCCTGGCCGCTGTTTCATCGGCATTGATCCTGTTCGGTATGGCCCTGGTGTATGCAACTTCGGGCACCATGTACTTCCCTGAACTCGGACAGTTTATTGCCGCAGGTGGTGAAGATTTTATGAGCCTTGCCGGCTATGCTTTTATGCTTGGCGGAATAGGATTCAAACTGGCACTTGTCCCATTCCACATGTGGACGCCCGACGTGTACGAAGGAGCACCGGCTCCTGTCAGTGCGCTGATAGCAACGGTATCCAAAGCCGGCGTGTTTGCCTTCCTGCTGAGGTTCATTTCAGAATCCAATGGCTATTCGCTCACATCGCTCATGCTCTTCCTTGGGATCATATCGGCTGCATCGATGCTTCTAGGCAACCTGCTGGCTTTATTGGAAAAAAATGTCAAAAAAATCCTGGCGTTTTCTTCCATCGCTCACCTGGGTTACCTTTTAGTGGCATTTCTTACGGCCGGTGACCTGGCAAATGAAGCTTCAGCCTTTTACCTGGCCGCGTATATCATCACCATAACAGGTGCCTTTGGTATTGTGAGTTACCTGTCGGGGCTCAAATCGGACGCATCCGACCTGGAGGAATATAAAGGACTTTTCTGGAGAAAACCCTGGATAGCTGCAGCATTCACGATCATGCTCTTTTCATTGGCCGGTTTGCCGCTTACGGCCGGTTTCGTCAGCAAATTTTACGTTTTGCTGGCCGGTGTTGACGGCGGACTCTGGTGGCTGGTCATAATCCTGATCGTGGGTAGTACTATCGGACTTTTCTATTACCTGAGGATCATCGTCACCATGTTCACCAGGAGTGGAGAGGACGTGAAAAAAGAAGAATTGCCTGCAGCGTCTCCACTACAGGCAATCGTATTCTTCACGCTTAGCGCTTTGCTGATTTTCATCGGTGTCTATCCGTCGGTCCTTATCCGGATCGTAAGCATGATCGGTGGTGCGGGATGACCTGTTAACCAAAGGAAATTATCTGTCCATCCCCGTATTACTAACAAAGGCGATATGTTTACCGTCGGGTGACCAGTTCGGGACATTCATGGTCCCCTGGCCTCCGTAAAGATAGGCAATCACTTCAGCCTGGCCACCATCCACAGGCATCATCCTGATGTAGACATGCTTGTAAAAAGGATGATCCTGGGCATCAACGTTAGTACCAAATGAGATGAATATGATCCGTGTGCCATCGGGTGAAACATGTGGAAACCAGTCGTTATATTCATCGAAGGTTATCTGCTCCTGTGCCGAACCGTCGGGCTTCATTCGCCAGATTTGCATAGTGCCAGTCCGGGCAGAGTTAAAATAGATGTATGTACCATCGGGACTGTACTCAGATCCGTCATCCAAACCTTCCGCTTCAGTAAGCCTTGTTTCCTGACCTCCTTTAGCCGGAATCCGGTAAATATCATAATTACCGTTTCGCTCTGCGGTGTAGATCAGAAATTGTCCGTCGGGCGACCAGCCATGTAAATATGAGGGCCCCTTCCTGGTGACCTGGAAAGGTTTGCCGCCCGAGAGAGGCAGGGTATAAACCATGGATGTGTTATCCTTGCTGCTGTGATTGCTAATACCGAGCATCGTATTATCGAAGGAAAGGACATGATCATTATTATTGCTTTTACATTTGCCGGTATTGATTTTTTTGACAGTACCGGTAGCCAGGTCATAGTTATATATCAATCCTTTGCTGTTAAAAATGAGGCTTTTGTCATTGTTCGTCCAGTTAGGGGCCTGGATGGAGTAAGGTACACTGTAGATGATCTTACGGTGACCGGTTTCAACATTCAGGAGCTCCAGGTGGCTTCCCAGGTAGTCCTGATATGGAACCAGATCGGCCCCAGCCGGGAACACCAGCCTTACATTGTCGAATACAGCGGTTTCGAGTACCTCCGGGTTGTGTGAACATACGAAGAGTCCTACATAAACTTTTTTGCCCAGGCTCAGTCCTTCCAGCTGGACGGTGTCGAAAGGTTCTCCGCTAGTGGCTCCCGACATGATGAATAGATTGCCTCTGCGTTCGAGTTGGACGACATCGGGGCCGTTCATATCAGACTT
>DASQZK010000497.1:0-2997 GCA_035638735.1 Bacteroidales bacterium | reverse complement strand
TATGACCCCTTTAATAAAAGGGTCATTACTCCGGTGAGCCGGGTATGGAACGAAGCATGGGGAGGTTGGGTTCTGTTCGACTGGGATACCTACTTTACGGCCGCTATGTATGCGCTCGACAATAAATACCACGCCTATTCCAATGCCATCGCCATCACCAATGAGATCACCGATAGGGGCTTCATTCCCAATTATTCGGCATCGCTGAGCAACAGCAAATCGTACGACCGTTCACAACCTCCCGTAGGCAGTCTTATCTGTAAAATGATCTACGACAAATACCAGGAAAAATGGTTCCTCAACGAAGTGTACGATAACCTGCTGACCTGGAATCGCTGGTGGGAGAAAGCCCGCGATAACCAGGGATTCCTGTCCTGGGGTTCAGATCCTGACCAGAGGGTTCAGGGTGATAATAGCAAAAAAGCAGCCCAGTTTGAGTCCGGCCTCGATAATTCACCACTGTTCGACAGCGCTGTTTACAATGAAAAAACACATAAGCTTGAACTTGCCTCGGTAGGTCTTATGAGCATGTATATTGCCGACTGTAAAAGCCTGGCCGGTATAGCTGACGTACTTGGAAAAGCTGACGACCAGGAAGAACTGCTGGCCAGGGCAGAAAAATACAGCCTGAAGCTGAATGAATTGTGGGATGAAAATAGTGGCATCTACCGCGACAAAAACCTGGTGACCGGCAAGTTCTCCTCCCGCCTGGCCCCTACAAACTTCTACCCTCTGCTGTCGGGCGTACCCACCGAAGAACAGGCTGAACGGATGGTAAGCGAACACCTGCTTAATCCCGAAGAATTTAACAGCGAATACATGATCCCGTCTGTCTCCATCAACGATCCTGCATACAAAGATAACAGCTATTGGCGTGGCCGGATTTGGGGTCCGATGAACTTCATCGTCTACCTGGGCCTGCGCAATTACGACCTGCCGGAGGCGCGAAAGATCCTTGCCGAAAAATCGTATAACCTTATCATGAAAGGTTGGAACAAGGACCGGCATGTGTATGAAAATTATAATTCGGTGACCGGCGAAGGTGCCGATGTCAGAAACAGCGACGGCTTCTATTCGTGGGGCGGACTGCTTGCCCTTATCCCGTTGATGGAGGCCGGGTACTGGGATACGAACGGCCAGTGATCCCGGCGCAGGAAAACGGTCATCCGGTTTTGCAGGCATTACCGGTAAAACCATCACTGTACCGGCCAGTACAGATATTCGAAGGATGAACCAAACCAGCAGCTTCGAAGGGCTCCCGGTTATAAAAATATAAGATGCGTATGAATGCAAAACTATTAACGTCAGTGGGCCTGGGGGCCCTGATCATATCTTCCGCCTGCCGGCAGGAAGCAAAAGAAATGCAAAGACCCAATATCCTCTTTGCCATCAGTGATGACCAGACATGGGTACATACCTCCTTCGCCGGATGTGAAGCTGTAAATACGCCTGCCTTCGACTGGGTGGCTAAAAATGGCGTTTATTTTGAAAATGCCTACTGCTCAGCCCCCTCTTGTTCAGCCTCACGGGCATCTATCCTTTCGGGCCGTAACGGTTTTGAGCTTGAACAGGGTGCCGACCTCTGGAGCAAGTTCCCGGCTAAATTCAAAACGTACACCGATATTCTTGAAGAAGACGGCTACGATGTCGGCTACACCGGTAAAGGCTGGGGACCTGGCAGCTGGGAGGAAAGCGGCAGGAACAGGAACCCTGCCGGCTATAAATTCAACGACCTTAAAACAACCCCTTATGCAGATTATGGCGGTGCCAAATACATTTCTAACGTCGATTATGCCGCTAACTTCAAGAAGTTCCTTGACGAAAAACCCGACGGCACCCCTTTCAGCTTCTGGTTTTCGGCCTTTGAACCTCACCGCGCATACGATAAAGGTATTGGTAAACGTATCGGTATCGATCCGTCAAAGGTGAAAGTGCCCGACTTCCTGCCCGACAATGAGGAGGTGAGAAGCGACATTGCTGATTACCTGGCCGAAATACAATACTTCGATAAGCATCTGCAAACCATGATCGACCTGCTCAGGGACAGGGGCGAACTCGACAATACCATCATCGTGGTTACCTCGGATAACGGGATGCCCTTCCCTCGGGCAAAAGCAAACCTATACGAATACGGGGCGCATTTGCCCCTGGCTGTCTACTGGGGAAAAAACGTGAAAGGTGGCCGGAGAATATCCGACCTGGTAAGCTTCACCGACTTTGCGCCAACCTTCCTGGAAGCCGCTGGTGTTAAAGTACCGGCTGAAATGTCGGGGAAAAGCCTCATGCCGGTCCTCAAACCAGGAAACGAAAACCGTAACAAACCATTCCGGGACGATGTTATTACCTACCGTGAACGTCACGCCTGGGCGCATCCCGAAGGAGAGCCAACACCAGTAAGAGCTATTAGAAAAGGTAACTGGCTGCTCATCTGGAATATGAAACCGGATATGTGGCCCGCCGGTCATCCCGACGGTCGTTATAACTTCGACTTCTGGCCCTTCGGCGATGTGGATAACGGCCCTTCCAAAGAAGAGGTGATGAAGCTCAAACATGCCGAAAAACAACCCGACCTCTTTGCCCTTTCCTTCGGAAAAAGACCCGAATTTGAATTATACGATTTGAGCACCGATCCGTTCCAGATGAACAATGTGGCTGATGACCCCGCTAATGGAAACGTCCTCGATAAAATGAAAGAAGAACTCATGCAATATATGTCGGAACGCAACGACCCACGCGTGGAAGGCAGTGCCGAAATTTTCAAGAACGCTGTCTATTATGCCCAGCAGGGTTTTCATACCGGCAATGTATTCCTGCGAAAATGGGAGGCTCTTTCTGAATCACAGAAAGATTCTCTACTCCGTGAATGTGAAAAAGAATATCGTCATATCATGGATTACGTGGAGAGAGATCTTTACGGAGAAAAATAATCAAACCCAAT
Organism: Bacteroidales bacterium; assembly: GCA_035638735.1. Lineage (GTDB taxonomy): Bacteria > Bacteroidota > Bacteroidia > Bacteroidales > DASQZK01. Next base: position 59 of record DASQZK010000497.1, on the reverse strand, counting down.
ACTATGAACCTGGACAACGTCAAAACAGGAATAACCGGATCAGTCATCCTCCTGGGAAG
>DASQZK010000496.1:0-4238 GCA_035638735.1 Bacteroidales bacterium | reverse complement strand
CCACGGGTAAGCAGGATTTCCAGGATGTCCCCTTCGAACTGATCGATCCGGACGACAACGGTCGCAGGGCCTGCCTCATCCTTTCGCAGGATGCTGGTTACGTGAAAGAGGCCTCGTTGCCTGTAAACCAAAAAGCATCTTCGTTCTATATCGTTCATGCCAACAGTGGCGGACGGCACATGGGAAGCATCGTTATGAATTATACCGATGGTAGTCATCACACCCTCTACATCGATAATGGCGTGAATATCGCCGGATGGTGGTATCCCGAGGCTAACGCAGGGGGTAACATTAAGCTGGCCACCAGTGTAAGCAATGCCAAAAGTCTGAGCGTGGGTGCTTATGTCTTTGGCTTCAACAATCCGCATCCGGAAAAAACCATCGTAGACATCCGTTTTATCGGAGCTGAAGCTCCCGGCAAATGGATTATCCTTGCGCTGACATCGAGTGACTACCCGGTATACTATACCCCGAGTCTTGTTTCTTACGGTGCTCCTGACAACTGGGGAGCAGCAGCCGTGGTCTATGCCCTCGTGGAAGGACTGGCGGGACTTAAAGACACAGGTATTGCCTACAACCAGGCAACCCTGGCACCTCGCTGGGAGGCTGCCGGCATTGATGAAGTCAGTGCTACCGCAAAATACGAAGCATCGAAGGGTTATCTGTCATACAGGTACCGGAAAGATCAGGGTAAAGGATACCACGTATCGTTTACCGGGAACAGCGACAGGATATTGTTTAAGCTGCTTTTGCCTAGGGGAGCGGACGTGAACAAAGTCATTCTCAATGGGCAGGAAACACCGTTCAACATCGAGAAGATCGAATCGTCGATGTACGTGACCGTTCAGACAAAAGGGGTGAAGGCACATGAAATCGATGTGTTAACGTCTTAGCCTTAGAATAAGAAAGGTGACCGGCAGAGGTTGTGTCCATAGACGCCCGGTAAATAGCCCGTCCCTGCCATTAAGCACTGGTGTGCGGTACTTTTTAAATTTCCACCGTATCCAAAAATTCCGGTACCGGGCGGGGCGGCGTAGCCTGTTCAAAAGCATAAGCCATGGCAATGAGTTCCGCTTCGGTCCAGGGCAGGCTCATAAATGAAAAGCCCACCGGAAGCCCGAATACCAGGCCAAAGGGAACGGTAATATGCGGGAAGCCGGAGATGGCTGCCGGCGTGGAAAACGATACGCCATTGTAGTAATCACCATTCACATGATCGGTGCACCAGGCAGGTCCGCTGGTGGGTGAAGAGATGGCATCGAGTTGGTTGCCGGCCATAAGGTCCCTGATGATTTTCCGTGAACTAACAGATTTCCGGAGGGCATCGAGGTATTCATCGCTTTTAAGGTCTCCCTTCTTCTCGCTCATAACTAATATATCCTGGGTAAAGAAGGGCATGGCCTGCTCGCTGTGCTGCTTATTGAACGCAATGAGGTCTGCCAGTGACCCGGTTTTCGTTCCTTCTCTGGTAAAATAACGGTTCAGCCCGTCTTTAAACTCATACAGCAATACCGTAAATTCGGCATCGCCCAGATCTTTCAGCTTGTCGAGCAGGCCGACTTCAACGGTTTCTGCCCCCAGCTTTTGCATCAGGTTTATGGCCGACTTATAAAGGGTCACCATTTGCTCACTTCCCTCCAGATAGGATTTTTCGATGCCTACTCTTTTACCCGACAACCCTTTCGGGTCGGTAAATTGAGCATAGTCGCGGTAAGCCTTCCCTTCCGACCTCCGGGTCACCGGGTCATCTTCGTCAATGCCCGTCAGTGCTCCCAGGAGGATGGCGGCATCACGGACAGTTTTGCCCATCGGTCCGGCGGTATCCTGGGTGGCTGAGATAGGTATTATACCCGTCCTGCTCAGCAGTCCGACGGTAGGTTTTATGCCAGTTACACCACAAATGGATGAAGGAGACACCACGGAGCCGTCGGTCTCCGTACCGATGGCCACGGTGCACAAATCGGCTGCTACAGCCGCTGCAGATCCTGAACTGGAGCCCGAGGTATTTCGATTCAGAACATAGGGATTCCTGGTCTGGCCACCACGGCTGCTCCAGCCGCTCGACGAGCGTGTAGACCGGAAATTTGCCCATTCGCTAAGGTTAGCTTTCCCTAACAATACAGCCCCCGACGCCCTTAGTTTTTTGATGATAAAAGCATCCTCCTTCGCTTTGTGCCCTTTCAGGGCCAGGGAACCGGCCGTGGTCATCATCTGGTCGCCACTGTCGATATTATCCTTGATGATAACCGGAATGCCGTGCATTGGGCCACGTACCTTCCCCGACTTACGCTCTTCGTCCATCGTGCGGGCTATATCAATGGCTTCGGGATTAAGTTCAATAATAGCATTTATGGACGGACCGTCCTTATCAATATCCGCAATACGGGCCAGGTAGTGTTTGGTTATCTGTTCAGAGGTCAGTTCTCCTGAGATCATTTTTTCGCTCAGGTCGTCTATGCTCATACCTTTCAATAAAAAATCACCTGCATGCTGTCCTCCGGAAGATGTGTTTCCGGATCCGGATGATGAACATGCCGCAGCAGACAATGAAGCCAGCCCTGCCGCTGCCAATGAACTGTTCCTGAGAAAATGTCGACGTTTCATGATCACGTGTTTTAGTTGGCAATATTCTGTGTCCACATAAAGGTAAATCAAAGCTACGAAAACAGCCACATCTTTGTTTGTCAATATTTTAACAATCTGTCTTTAACTACCTGAAAGGAAGCACCCGGGGAGAACTATTATGAGAATGGTGATGTTACAGAAACTACAGTCCCCGTTCCAGGCCGGTGTTTTGAGATAGCATCTTTATGGCCGGGGACCAGTTTCATCTTAAGTTATTCAAATGAACAGCATCATGAAAAACCCATTTAATATTCGCCGGACAGCATCGCTGGCATTGCTGGTATTAACCCCGTTCCTTCTCCAGGCCCGGGAAGTCTCCAAATCTCTGGGAAACCTGAAGTCTGTCAACAAAACCAGTGAGGCCGTAACCATTACTGCCGATGGTGGTTACCTGAAAATCACACCATGGAATGACAATATTATCAGGATTCAGATATCGTCTGACAACACGTTCGATGACTTTTCATATACCGTCATCTCCCAGCCGGAAGTATCATCATTTAAATACGCCGATAATTCCGGCTATCTCAAGATTGAATCGGGCAATATAATCCTCATCGTTAACAAAAAACCCCTTGGCCTGCAGTTCACCGATAAAGACGGGAACCTGCTTAACGAGGATGATACCGGCGGCGGGATCCGGTCTTTTGAGGGGACCTGGTACGTGCATAAAAAAACGCTCCCCGGGGAGCGCTTCATCGGTCTTGGTGAGAAGACCGGTCCGCTCGACAAGGCCGGCCATTCCTACACCAACTGGAACAGCGATGTACCCGGCTACCCGGCAAACCAGGATCCTCTTTATCAGACCCTCCCGTTTTATATGGGAATACACGATTCACAGGTTTATGGCATTTATCTCGATAATTCTTACCGGAGTAATTTCTGCTTTGGCCGTACGCCGCAAACGCCAACGTTCTTTGGTGTGAACGGCGGTGATATGGATTATTTCTTCATGGCCGGCAAGACTGTGGCCGATGTGGTAAAGATCTATGCCTCGCTGACAGGCACCATAAAGCTGCCGCCTTTGTGGAGCCTTGGATTGCACCAGAGCCGCTACAGCTATTACCCCGAATCGGAGGTGATGGATATTGCCCGTATCTACCGGGAGAAAAAGATCCCTGCCGATGTGATCACCCTGGATATCGATTACATGGATCATTATAAAATTTTCACCTGGAATAAGACGTATTTCCCCGATCCACCGGAAATGATCAGTAAGCTTAAAGACATGGGCTTTCACACAACGGTGATCCTCGATCCAGGTATTAAGATTGAGAAAGGATACCCGGTATATGATGACGGACTGGCCAGGAATGTGTTTATTAAGAACCCTGGTGGTGACACCTATTTCAGAGGTGAAGTCTGGCCGGGTATGTGTTACTTCCCCGACTTTACCAACCCGGCAACCCGCCAGTGGTGGGGCGATCACCTGAAGAAGCTGGCCGATGAGGGCGTGCGCGGATTCTGGAACGATATGAATGAGCCTGCCTTATGGACAAAGATGTTTGATCCCTACAGCCTTAATAATTTCGATGGTCATCCATCCACTCACCTCAGAGCGCACAATGTCTATGGTATGCAGATGGCCCGGTCGAGTTATGAAGGCGCAGTGA
>DASQZK010000495.1:0-9239 GCA_035638735.1 Bacteroidales bacterium | reverse complement strand
CAAGCGAATTATGAGCAGCAAGCGTCGCAGCCTGTGAGCCGTCAACCCTGGCTATCTCTTCAACAGCAATAATATATGACAACATATCCAGATCGTGGCCTCCGTATTTTGCGGGTATCGTCATGCCGAAGAGTCCCATCTCACCCATTCTCCTGGTCAGATGCGGCGAGAACTCTTCCTTTTCATCTAGAGCAGCGGCCACCGGCTGAATCTCTGTTTCGGCAAAAGCACGAATTTTTTTCCGTAGTTGTTCGTGCACTTCTTTTTCATATAGTAAACGATCCATAAACGAGAATATATTTAGTATACCTGATTCATTCAATAACAAGGACAGGCTGATTGAGCTCTACCTGGTCCCCGGTATTTACCCTTACCTCTTTAATGAGTCCGTCGAAGGGTGAGATAATCTTATTTTCTATTTTCATAGCATCCAGGATGAACAACAGTTCACCTTTCAGCACTTTCTTTCCTCTTTCGGCATTGAGTTTAATGATTTTTCCGTGAAGGGGTGACTTAATGATCCGTTTTCCTCCCCGGCCGGATTCTTTCGACTCCACGATAAATGGTTGTGACGGCAGGTAATCGAGAGGCTTCAGCCTGAAATCGTAACCCCGGGTCAAAACAATATCTTCGATGTCATAGCCGCTCGTTACGGTTCCTGAAACCCATTGACCGTCAAGGTCTATTATCAGGCTATCGCCTGACATATTGCGGAGGCGAACCCGGAATTCTTTCCCCTCACACTCAAACACAAATCCGTCCTTGTGTTTATCTACCACGTAAAGGTCGAATTGCCGACCTTCATAAAACACCGGCTTTTTAATCAACTGACGCCAGTAACCTATCTTTTGCCAGACCAGGTCGGTCGTGCGGACAGGCGTAGCTTTGAACAGATAACGGGTGAGCCAGAGCGCAAAGATCGTCTCCCTGTCAATCTGCTTCATATTTTCACTGAGATGGCCGGCTATCCTTTCTCTGGCGTGTTCAAGCCACGACGTGGATATACGGTCGGAGACAAAATCATCATCTTGAAGTAACTCGAATAAAAATGCACGGTTGGTCCGAGTCCCCCCGATAACGAAATTCTCCAGGGCTTTTCTGAGATTTTGTACAGCTTCATCCCTGTCCGAACCGTAAGTAATGATTTTAGCTATCATCGGATCATAGCCGGGATGTAACTGTGTCCTCCCGTCCATGCTCGAATCAATGCGCAGGCCGGGAAATGACGGCTCATGATAAGTCGTTATCTCTCCGGGCGAAGGAAGGAAGTGTTCACAGGGATCTTCGGCGTAAAGCCTGGCTTCTACAGCATGTCCTTGTGACGTTATATTTCCTTCCTGAAGAGCCAGGGGGTTACCCGCAGCAATCAGTATCTGTTGCTCAACAATATCCAAACCGGTTACCATTTCTGTAACGGGATGTTCAACCTGGATGCGGGTGTTCATCTCGAGGAAAAAGAAGTTCTGGTTATCATCCACGAGGTATTCAATAGTTCCGGCATTTTCATAACCCAGCTCCCTGGCAATTCTTAATGATGCCTGGAACATTTTACGGCGTGTAGCATCCTGCAGAAAATCAGAAGGGCTTTCTTCGATAACCTTTTGATAGCGCCTTTGGACAGTACATTCGCGCTCACCGGGAATGACAACCTTACCGTGTTTGTCGGCCAGTACCTGTATCTCAATATGCCGGGCATCAGGATAAAATTTTTCAATACACAATTCGGGATTCCCAAAATAGTTCATGGCTTCACGGGCGGAAATCTCTATAGCCTCCAGGAGTTCCTGCATATCTGAGGCTTTTCTCATGGCCTTTCCGCCGCCCCCGGCCGAAGCTTTGATCATAACCGGGAAAAGATCCTTCCTGGTTTGCATCATCTTCGCCAGCCCGGCCGGCTTGCCTTCAATTCCTTCCAGCAGGGGAACGCCAATCCCGGCAACAGCCATACGAGCTTTGGCTTTGTCGCCCATACGTCTTATAACACCGGCAGGCGGACCAATGAAAGTGATACCGGCCTTTTCGACGGCATCTGCAAAGTTGGCGTTCTCACTGAGAAAACCATATCCGGGATGAATAGCATCGCATCCGGTTTGATGAGCAAATTCAATGATTTTGGAGATATTGAGATAGGTATCGGTAAGCTGGTCGCCATCCAGGAAACAGGCCTGATCTGCCAGTCGAGTATGCAACGATCCGGCATCAGGTGCAGCATAGACGGCAACTGAGCCGATGCTCATTTTTCTAAGCGTCTTAATAATGCGGACTGCGATCTCTCCGCGATTTGCCACAAGTATTCTTCTAAACATGCTCATTTATTAATATTTAACCAATAAGGTTTTCGCTTCTCAAAAAAAGCAGCAATACCTTCCTTCGCTTCCCGGGATGATCTGACTTCGGCAAGCAATCCGGATGTGAATGAAGCAATATCCTCATCTGATGACATTTTTTTCAGCCGGCCCAGCATTTGCTTGGTGGTCCTGAGAGCCATGGGACCTGACTTAAGAATTTCAGTGGTGACCCGCTCAATAATTTCTTCCATAAATTCAACCCTGCAGGTTTCATTTACCAACCGGCAGCTATGGGCTTCTTCAGCTGAATAGGATTTTCCCGTAAGCAGCATTTCCCTTGCCTGCGATATCCCCACCCTTTCAACAATATATGGTGAAACGGTAGCGGGAACAAGTCCCAGCCGGGCTTCAGCAAACCTGAAAATGGCACTCGTTGAAGCGATGGCGTAGTCGGAAGCTGCCACAAGGCCATTAGCCCCGCCTGCACTATGACCATGGACGGATGCGATGACAACTTTGCGGCACGCATAAACAGACTCGAACATTGTCGCAAGACGTCTTGCATCGGCCAGATTATCACTATCAGACAGTTCCGACTGCTCTTTCATATAGTTCAGGTCGGCCCCGCTGGAAAAAGACCTGCCACGTCCCCTCAAAATCACAACATCCGTTTCTTCGTTGTTACTAAAGAGATTCATAACAAAGGTCAGTTCGTCAATCATACCGGCATTTAACGCATTATGAACGGCAGGCCGGTTCAGCCATACAGTGGCTGTCCTGCCGGTAGATTCTGTTTCTATGAACCTGAATTTTTTCATCATTTTTACATTCTGTAAATACCCGTTTTTGTATCTTCAAAAGGTTTATTCAGTGTTACCGAAAGAGCCATCCCCAGGATATCGCGGGTATGGACAGGATCAATAATTCCATCGTCCCATAACCGGGAGGTACTGTAATAGGCAGAACTTTCCAGCTCGTATTTCTCAAGAATCTCGCGTCGTTCCTTTTCGTCGCTCGCTCCAGTAGCCATACCGGCATGATTCGCCTTCTTTACCGAGGTCATGACGCGGGAAGCCTGTTCACCGCCCATCACGGCAATACGGGCATTGGGCCACATAAACAGGAAGTCGGGATCGTAAGCCCGTCCGGCCATAGCATAATTTCCGGCACCATAGGAGCCTCCGACGATGAGGGTTATTCGCGGAACCGAAGCGGTGGCTACGGCATGAACAAGTTTAGCCCCGTCACGGGCGATACCCCTGTGTTCAAATTCCTTTCCCACAATGAAACCTGTAATATTTTGAATGAACAGCAAGGGGACTTTCCGGAAATTACACAACTCAATAAAATGGGTCGCTTTAAGAGCCGATTCAGAAAACAGGATACCGTTATTGGCGATAATGCCAACAGGCATCCCCATTATGCGGGCAAAACCGGTAACAATAGTCGTTCCGTAGCGCTCTTTAAATTCATGAAACCGGCTGCCGTCAATGATCCGGGCAATGATCTCTCGGACGTCTATCGTATCCTTCGGATTGGCAGGAATGATGCCATACAGCTCCGGCGTATCGTAGGCCGGTGGTTCAGGTTCTGCCATCACAACCGGCTGACGAACCGGTGCTTTAAAAGTTTCGAATATATTGCGGCAGATCTGTATGGCATGGATATCATTATCAGCGTAATGATCTGCGACTCCCGATACCGAAGTATGCACATCGGCGCCTCCCAGCTCCTCGGCCGTAACATCTTCACCCGTAGCCGCCTTAACCAGGGGAGGACCGCCAAGAAAAATGGTGCCCTGCTCCCTTACAATAATCGTTTCATCACTCATGGCAGGAACATAAGCACCACCGGCGGTGCATGAACCCATTACAATCGCTATCTGGGGGATGCCTTCAGCAGAAAGTCTTGACTGATTATAAAATATGCGACCGAAATCAAACCGGTCGGGAAAAACCTCGGACTGGCGCGGTAGAAATACCCCTCCGGAATCAACAAGATAAACACATGGCAAATGATTGTTCAGGGCTATTTCCTGGGCCCTGATATGCTTTTTGATTGTCTCCCTGATGTAAGTTCCTCCCTTTACCGTAGCATCATTGGCAACAATTACCGCCTCGCGCCCGTGAACAAGACCTACCCCGGTGACGATTCCGGCTGATGGAAATTCATCGTCGTATTGACCATAAGCTGCCAGTGCCGAAAGTTCAAGAAACGGAGTACCCGGATCGACCAATAGGTCAATCCTCTCCCTGACAAGAAGTTTACCCCTGGACTTATGTTTTTCCCTGGCTTTCTCTGGCCCACCCCTCTGCACCTCCTTCTGTATGTCATGAAACTTCTCAAGCTCCTTCAGAAACATATCCCTGTTAACCCGGAATGTCTCAGAGTCCCGGTCAGTGTACGATTGCAGCTTAAACAAATTACAGTGTTTTTAAGGTTTTTACGATTGGTTAACAATTTTTTATTGCTATTGTTTAAATTTTTGTTATAAATATTAAACAAAAAATGTGGGCCAATATGGAAACCAGCGACACAAATAATTCGTAAAGGCTTGTATTAAAACACGAATAATTGTTAATTTAGCATTGGTGATAATTTAATTAACCCAATATCATGTCCGGAAACCACACAGAGAAAAGGAAAATGCCTGTTATCAGCGAAGAATCGATGAAGAAAAGAAGCCAGAAGAAATATAATCTTCCGGTTATTGGGCACTTTGCCGACAGGAGCATTGAATTCAAGTCCATTCTGCAGGCAGAAGCTGTCACCGGCATTCATTACACACTCATTTTTGAAGCCTGTATCGGGAAGATTTACAAGGCTAAAAATGTAATCTGGGAATTTAAGAAGGGGAATCACTACATCAAGTACAAGGCGTACTATATCAACGTCCAGGAAAGTTACACCCGCAAGGGTGGCTTTAATGGCTAAAACCCGGGTTATTTCAGCGCATTCTTCACCACGCCCAGAGAAATACCCAGGCTTTTCACGGCAATCTTATCCAACGCAGCTTCGTCGCCTGTAAAATGAACCGTTTGCTCTATATGCACAAGGCTTTCCATGGGAGCAAGTTCTGCACCTGGCGAAGAGGTTTCCAGCTCATAGAAAGGACCCAGCTGACTATTATCTTCGAGGGGACCATCATTATAAGCATTGACCACATCACCGCCATAGGGATGTTCCTGCATTTTCCATAATGAATTCACGTAAACTGAACCTTCGGGAGGTCTATTATGCCTTACCACGGTAAGAATATGGTTGTCGGGGTCATAAGCGGCGATATAGCTGCCTTCCCTGGCCGGAGGAATCCCGATTTTGCTGCGGTATTTCCCGTCGGCTTTGAAAAACACAAAATCAGTGGTAACTTTCAGATTTTCAGGAGGAATAGTGCCAAAATAGGACGTCTTAAGTTCTGGTTTGTCTTTATCATCCGGACCATTTTTATAAGGAGCAAAAATTACCGTTGACGGTGAAGGGACATACATACCAAGTATCCATATTGAAACCAGTCCCGTTTCCCGCTTCCAGGCTTGACTGCCGGTATTGGTAATCTGGTTAACAGACTTATAGCCTACCAGGCTGAGATCGTCGACGGGCGATATCCCGTACTCCTTTTTAATGTTTTTGCTATCAAGAATGGTTACACGGCGGTCGATGCGCATATCGAATACCGTACCGGCATAGTTACTAACCTGGAAAGATTCCCGGAACAGCGCTGAGGTATCATTTGATTCGAGCAGGGTAAATGGTTTCGAATCGAATACGGCCGGCGTTTTCCAGTTTTCAAACACAAATTCGGAACCTGCGGGGAAGAAGAGTGAATATTGGCCACCTTCAGGACCAAGCCATAAACGGTCTTCGCCACCAACCGGGTTTATCTTTTCAAGTATCCTGCCCGAGGCTATCAGATCGTAGTTAACCCATCCGAACGAAAGACCACCGGACCCATCTGCAGTACTTGTCATAACCCTTCCCTGGTATTCCGGCGACACCGCCAGGGAAGCTTTACCTGATGACAGGAATACCGGCTGGGTATACCTGGCAAGAAAACTGCTGTCATATTCAAATGTTGACATCCCTTTACGGGTGGTTTTAGTCTCCTTTACCTGTCCGCTGTTCCTGTTTGTGTTAGAGCATGATACAGAAAAAACCAGCGCGACGGTAAAAAGCAACAATAGCTTAGTCATGACAAAGTACTTTTTGGACGTGTGAATATCATTTCGATTTACGTATGAACGATTTCTCAACCGGGAATGCGATCATAGAGCACTATAAAAGTCAGCCGTGCAGAAACCTACATATCTGCATTATCATAAATGCTATACTGCAAATACGGTATAACCTCCGGTCTCTTTCCCCTCAGTGAATCAGCTAACGTCTCCTCACTGAAATGAGGTGATAAACTAGTCCAGCTCAACGTTATTAAAAACCGCTTCAATTTCCTCAGGTTTTCTCTTACTGCGCAGGTAATCCTCAAATTTCTCTGTATCCTGGTTGAATATCGCATAACCTATATTTAGATCCCTGACAAGTTTATCAATAGCTTCAGCCTTGGAGATATGGTCTTTCTTTACCTGTTTCCTGTAATATTTATAAAGTTTTTTGATTGAATAAAAAATCGTAGGTTTCTGAACGATTGTCTTGTCACTTGGTGACATCGGGGTACCCTTTTCAATATACGTATATGTTTTTTCCAGCAGATACATCTTTCGGGCAATCATATCACCGAAATAGTTACTTCCTGCTAAGTCATAGTCTATCTTGACCCTGGAAGTATCTCCGAGTGTATTAGCAAAGACAAATTTCTTCTCATTTTGTCCAATTGCTGATACAATTCCGGCAAATAAAATCACCAGGATAAATAAGCTCTTCATCATAAATTTCATCTTTTAGGTTTAAGTGGTTTTTGAACTAAGTGGTATTCAGTTGCAAAAATAGCTAAATTTATCAAAACATGATCTTTGTCATGGTATTAATGACGAAAAAATCAGGCGTTGTTATCACTGGATTATGAAAATAAGATGGTGAAACCGAAGAGCACGTTCGTTCAGGGCTATGGTTGAACAAAGCATATAGGTCCCGGTTAAGGCATAGGGCTTATAGGGGAATGTAAATGCAGGAGGGTAGTATATCAAAAAGCTTGCATAAAAACGTTTTGTTATCAGAACGGACGAGAAACAATACTTTTAAGAAAGCCTCCTGCATTTACATTTTTCACTTACATCAAGAGAGATGCCACTATTTATTTAATCAGTTACTGACAAGCTCTCCGGCAAAGAATCCGTTCTATTTAGCGTCTTTAGTGATGCCGGGCCAATTATCGGTCCGGAAGGGTGAAGCCGGCAGACCTTCTTTATTATAAAGGTTGGCATCGTCCGGGTTATCGGCCCAGGCATACCTCACGGCCACAGGATTTTTCACCTGTTCGCTGGAGACGATCACCTTGCCGTTGCGAATCACAGCTTTAGCCCAGTAAAATTTCTTATCAGGACCAGCAACCGCGAAACCCTTCAGGTATCCGTATTTATCCTTAACCATAAGTCCTGAGCCTTCGTGTGTAAAGCTTACAACGGCATTCCCGTCTTTGAAATCAACCGATTTGTATTGTGGACCCATGCTGACCACATCACGCCCGTAAGCTATTTTCAGGGCATTGAGTGCAAGCCTGTAACCGACATCCTGTTTGTTCGTGGGGTGAATATCCCCGGCTTCGCCAATATCAATAATAACGGCCATACCTGTATTATCAAGGCTGTCGAGTGTCATCGCCTGTGCTTCCCTGAGTTCGGCCCAGTCACTTTCCCCGGGTTCATCCTGAACAGCCATAAAGTTAGCCAGTTGGACGAACAGGAAAGGCATATCAGGCTCATGGAACTTTTCCCTCCAGCAACGGATCATGAGGGGAAACAGGTAGCGGTACTGATAGGCTTTCGGTGCATTGGCCTCGCCCTGGTACCAGATAGAACCTTTTACCCGGAGGTTGAGCAATGGATAGAGCATCCCGTTATACAGTGTGGCTGGTTTGTCGTTAGGGCTCATGGGGTTCAGTGAATAGTTCAGGCCTTCGGCACTAAGGATATATTTCCATGTTCCGGCCAGGCTCTGACTGTAATCACCGGCAGTCAGTTTAATATCTTCTGCCGGACTGTAAAATCCGCCACCACCGCCAGTATCGACTACTTTCACTGCAATGACGTTTTTTCCGGCCTTCAGAACGTCGGGCTCAAGAAAGTAGGTTCTCGGCTCATCATATTTATCAATGGTTTGTCCGACATGAATTCCGTTCACCCAGGTGTAATCGCTGTCATCTATTTTGCCCAGATGCAGGTAGGCGCCTTTTCCGGCTACCGAGGCCGGTATCGTAAATTCACGCCTGAACCAGACGGTGCCGTCGATACCAGGCAGTCCCTGTTTCTCCCAAAGGCCGGGCACTTCCATTTCCTTCCACAGTGAAGTATCCACATGTTCGGCTGACCAGTCGGCAGGCTTTAATGTATCCTTCATGGATATCTGGAAATCAGCCATCAGCTTATCGACTTTTTCCTGCTGTTGCTTCTTGAGTTCTTCCAGGGTATTACTGGTCACATCGTCAAAACTATGTTTGAATTCATCAACTGTGGTTATACATTCTTTGCTGGTCCAGGCTTCGACGTTAGTGCCACCCCAGTTGGTACTGATAAGGCCAATCGGAACGCCTGTTTTCTGGTAGATATCACGGCCGAAAAAATAACCGACGGCCGAAAAATCCGGAACATTTTCCGGTGTACATACCGTCCATTGTGTTTCGGGAACATCATTAACGGGAATCAGCTGAAGATTATGCGGAATATCCAGAAGACGAATCTCCGGGAAGTCGGCTTTTTTTATTTCGTTCTCTGCATCGTCAGCTTTTACAAGGGGAAATTCCATGTTCGATTGTCCGGAGCATATCCATACATCGCCAAGCAG
>DASQZK010000494.1:0-3527 GCA_035638735.1 Bacteroidales bacterium | reverse complement strand
TGTCGGTGAAAGAAACAATGGTTCCTTCGCCCACATCATTCAAAAATTTTACCCGGTCTCCTGTATTAAATTTCATCTTTTCTGTTTTTATGGGAATAACACCGGTAACAAATCATAATTTCTTATAAAAACAGCTTGCTCCTGGTCCGTTACTCTGATTTTCACGCAAATTTAGCTAATTTTGTCGAGCTTTTAAACACATGAAAAAACCAGTAGAGATACCACTCAGTGCGTTTACTTACGATCTGCCCGACGTGAAGATCGCCCGGTTTCCGTTGCCTGAACGCGATCAGTCCCGTTTGTTACTTTATCAAAAAGGATCCATAAGTGAAACAAGATTTCGTGAGCTGCCGGAACTTCTCTCTACCGGGCAAATGCTGGTATTTAATAATACCCGCGTGATCCATGCCCGCATCAGGTTCAGGAAGAAATCGGGAGCAGCCATCGAGATCTTTTGTCTTGAGCCGCTGGTCCCTTCCGATCACCAGCTGTCTTTTGCTGCCAGGGAAAGCACGCAATGGCGATGTCTGGTCGGAAACGCCAGGAAATGGAAACATGACGAAATTCTCACCAGGGAACTCACGTTTAACGGGCAGAAGGTCATTTTCAACGCCCGGAAAATTGAGCAGGAGGGTCAATCATTCAGAATTGGTTTCAGCTGGTCGCCGCCGGATATTTCTTTTAGCGAGGTATTAGAGGCATCGGGTGAAACTCCTATTCCCCCGTATCTTAACCGGGAAGCTGTTCCCGGGGATGCGGAAACCTACCAGACGGTATATTCGGCCCATGAAGGCTCTGTTGCGGCTCCAACCGCCGGGCTGCATTTTACAGAACGTGTATTGTCGCGACTTGACCAGAAGGGCATTGAAAGGGTAAACATCACCCTGCATGTAGGCGCCGGAACGTTCACCCCGGTAAAAACGGAAAATGCCGCCGAGCACAAAATGCATATTGAGAAATTCCATGTTTCAAAAGATATGATTGAAAAGCTGTCGGAGGGAGACAAATCTGTTATCGCAACGGGAACCACCTCGTGCCGCACCCTGGAAAGTCTTTACTGGTTGGGAGTTAAACAACTTACCACGGGAAGCATCCGGGAGCCGGTACATCTCGGACAGTGGGAAGCATGGGATCTGCCCGGTGACATACCAGCCCATGAAGCCCTGCAAGCCCTTTCGCAGAGAGCAGGCCGGGAAGATAACGGATTCCTGCATGCATCAACCGGTATCATGATAACCCCCGGGTACCGGTTCAGGATGGTCGACGGACTGATTACCAATTTTCACCAGCCATCGAGCACATTACTGATGCTGATAGCCGCCTTTATCGGAGATGACTGGAAGAAGGTATACCGGTATGCCCTGGAGAATGATTTCCGATTCCTCAGTTATGGCGACAGCTCATTTCTGCTGCCCTAGCGGCTTCCTTTAATAATCGATTTTTTCTTTTTCACAGTATTGGTGATAAGCACCAGCATATCATCGGTAAACCCAGGCAGTGCTAATTTATATGTTTGCCGGAGCCCGGTAGAAACGATCATCGTGGAATCGATGACTTCAAGGTTGACCGGGCTGATAAAATTAACCGAATAGTTTCCATCGCGAATACGAACGACTGCCGATTGATCCGTAACCGTGGCACCTGTTTCACGGGTACAACAATACATGACAGTAAAGCTGCGATCGGGGGTGGAAAGGGTGGAGTGGATCAGATCTTCGCCCCTGTTAACACAAACGGTATAATTAGGAGCTAATTCCCAATAAGGCAAACTGTTGTAAAAACGGCTCACCGGTTTAAGGAATTGCCATCCGGGTCCGAAATAAGCCGTATCATTAATACCCTCGCAACCCTCCCAGGAATGCCAGGTCCAGAAAGCACCGGCAGTGGTCCACAACCATGATTGCTTTCGCCGGAAAACGGGATCGTCATTCTTGTGACGTCTTTCCCTGCCCGATTCATTATTAAAAGCCGGTTTCCCATACTGCCGGGTGTTCCTGGCAATATCCAGATACCAATACTTGAGATCATACTGGGGTTGGTTGCCTGTACAGGTATGAACGATGGCGACATCCATCCATGGTTTTCGTGGCCAGAGCGCATCTTCAGTAGTGCCATCAGATGAAAAAACGAGATGCGAAAACGGATCATTCTTCCTGAAGTATGTCCCGGCACAATCCTGGAATGCTTCATTCCCGCTTTCTTCATTCATGATCTCCCAGCCGAAGAGGTTGCTGTATTTTGAAAGACGGCCAATGGCATAATCCCAGTATGGTTTCTGGTCCGGCACATCTTTGACTCCGGGTTCAAGATTAAAATAGAGAACCAGGTCAATGCCAATCCCGTATTCACCGGCCAATCGTATCCTCTTTTCAATGTTGTCCCAGTATCCGGAATTAAAGGAATTCCATTTGGGATTATCCCGTGTGCCGCCCCAAGGCCACATATCCAGATGCAGGTGATCCTGATAGGGTGTACCCTCAAGGCATACTCTGATCACGTTCACTCCTTCCTGCCGGGCTTTGCGTAAAACAGCCCCGGGGTATTCACATTCAAAATAGGCCCAGGCAGTTTTATTAACCAGGAAAAGATGTGTTCCCTCAGCATTCACAAACTGGAATTTATAAACCGGGTCTACATGAAACGCCGAAGTCCAGGGCGCCGGGAAAGAAACTGTATCATCGTGTTTAACCGGGGCACTGTAACTGTACTTTACGGAACCTGCAAAGAGTAAAACAATTAATAAAACGGTCGGGAAAAGAGACTTCATGCCATTTAATTCTTTCTACTTGACAAGCTTTCTTAGCAACTTTCCAAATGCTGTAATATCCTCCTCAGTAGTATCAAAAGAGGTCATCAGCCTGGCTTCGGACCGTTCCTCATCCCACATATAGAAGAAATATTCCTTTTGCAACCCGGGAATGATCTCCGGAGGCAGGATGGCAAAGACCCCGTTAGCTTCCACTTTTTGTGTAATCGTAACCCCGGGGATACCGGAAATTTCAGCCTCGAGAAGACGGGCCATAGAATTGGCATGTGCCGCATTTTTCTTCCACAGGTCGTTTTCGAGATAAGCACTGAATTGTGCCGAGATAAACCTCATCTTGGATGCCAGCTGCATTCCCTGTTTCCTCCGGTATTTGAAACCGGCAGCGAAAGCAGGATTAAAAAACAAAACCGCCTCACCGTACATCATACCGTTTTTCGTACCTCCAAAAGAAAGAATGTCTACGCCGGCCTCGACGGTCATAGACCTGAAGCTTACACCCAGAGATACGGCGGCATTGCTTATACGGGCTCCGTCCATGTGAACATGCATATTGTTGTGATGTGCATAGTCACAAATCGCTTTGATCTCGCTTATGGAATAAACCGTACCCAGTTCTGTAGCCTGGGTTATGGAGATGACGGCCGGCTGAACGTGATGCTCGAAACCAATCCCGTGCATGTGTTTCTGAATGCCGTCAACGGTCAACTTCCCGTCGGGTGAAGGTACCGTCAGCAGTTTACACCCGGTAAACTTTTCCGGG
>DASQZK010000493.1:0-9841 GCA_035638735.1 Bacteroidales bacterium | reverse complement strand
TGATTACCGGGCCGTGATGCCGCTGACGATAAAGAAGAAGGCCGGAATACCATACCTTTTTCAGCCTTTTTACAGTCAGCAGCTTGGCATTTTTTCACTAACGTGGGTAAACACCGGGAAAATAGCTGAATTTCTTGATGCCATTCCATCCTTTGTGCGGTATGCACGTATTAACCTGAATTATACCAATGACTTGCACAGGGATAAATATAAGGTATGGCTTAATTCAAATTATGAGCTGAGGCTGGGAAGAAATTACCAGGACATCAGGGACGGTTTTACTGATAATACCCGCAGGAACATTCAGAAATCATTACCGTTTGTAGAACTGACCGAGAAGATCACGGTCCCCGACCTGGTCAGGTTGAGAAGGGAGAATGCCCCGGTACGACGCTCACGTGATCATTATGAGTGGATGAGTTGTTTTGTTGATAAAGTTCTCGAAATGGGACACGGCCGTCTTGTCGGTGCCATTGTTGAAGACCGTCTGGTGGCGGCAGCTTTCTTTGCCATATTCGGAGGGCGGGTCTATTACCTGATCCCGGTGTCGGGCGACCAGGGCAAAACCTCACGAGCCATGTTCGGCATCGTTGATCATATCATCGGGACCTATGCCGGAACCGGGCTGGTACTTGATTTTGAAGGATCGAATATTCCCGGCATTGCCCGTTTTTTCACGGGTTTTGGAGCCAGGGAAACAAAATATAATACCGTTTCATTTAACAGGCTTCCTCTGCTGCTCAGGTTTTTAAAAGGCTGATTATGCCCGGATTTAGAAATGTTCTGATGCCATTGGCCACTTCGTTTTCACTGGATAAGATGATCCGGCGGACAGGTAAATCCGTTGTTTTTCCGTTTTATCACATGGTTAGTGATACCCCGCCGCCGCATATTAAGCATCTTTACCGGGTGAAAAGTGTAGCCGAATTCAGGACCGATCTCGACGACCTCCTCAAATACTTTGCCCCCCTTTCGCCGGAATGGCTTCTTAATCCCAGGCCTTCCACAGGTAAGGGTAAGCCGGCTTTCATTCTGAGTTTTGACGACGGTCTTCACGAGGTGTCCGATATCATTGTGCCTGTCCTTGAGGCCAAAGGCATCAATGCGGTATTTTTTCTGAACAATAACTTCATTGGTAACAATGCACTTTTTTACAGGTATAAAGTGTCGTTGCTTATAGAAAGAATCCGGACGGGGCATCTATCTGACGACGTATTATTGGATGTGGCCGCATCGATGGACCAGCGCGAACATGATCAGGATTCGCTGGTGCGTGGGCTCCTTTCGCTGGGATACAAATGCAGCAGGCTCATTTCCCGTATCGCCCGCAGAACGGATGTTGATTTTGAACAATATCTTGATGACCATAAACCTTATCTCGACGAGAAGGAGATCAGGTCATTGCAAAAGAAAGGTTTTTATATCGGTGCTCACAGTCATGACCACCCTTTGTTTCACCAGCTCGACCCTGAAGAACAATACGAAGAAGTCAGAAGCAGTATGGCCGGGATAAGAGAAAAATTCGAAACCGGTTACTCGTTCTTTTCCTTTCCCTTCAGTGATACTGGTGTAAGCCGGACTGTCTTACAGCGATTATATGAAACCCCGGGCAGCGTCCTTGATGCCTCGTTCGGAACGTCGGGGTTAAAAGCCGACGAGCCTTTCCCTCATTACCAGAGGATACCCCTTGAGAAATCGCCCGCCCGTGCCGAAAAATATCTGAAGACAGAATTTTTGTTTTACAGGATGAAAGCGATTGCCGGGAGGAATAAGGTCAAACGACGCGTATAAATGAACCATCGATGAGTTTTGAAGCAGAAACATGGGCGAGCCTTAAAGGTTTTTACAATGCCATTGCTGCATCTTCCGGCCTTACCTATGGTCAGGCAAAAGGTATACACTACGTGATGCATCCGGGGCAGAACTGGCCTTCCTACCTTCTGGGTGGCGAGCATCTTTCGGAACCTACGATAGAACAACTGGCCCTGGCCATGCAAAAAGGCGAATTACCACGGTTCTGGATCAGAGCGGTCTCACCGGGAAAGTCGTTCGATGCCCGGATTCTTAAATACAACATTAAACAGGTTGGCTACTGGAGCGGGATGTGGCTGAAACGGGACAAGCCGTATGGAAAACTGGTTCCTGACCCGGGATGTATGTTAGATCGCATTACCGGCGAACATGAACTCAGGGAATGGCTCAACGTGGTAAACCATGAGGTCATGAGCGAAAAAAATATTGATTACAGGCTGTTCCGGGATGTATTGACAAAACCCGAATTTGATTTTTTCCGGATCGTAAAGGGGAAAAAGACGGTGTCGACATTGCTTGGATTCAGAGCTGGTGCTTTCATTGGTTTGTATATGATTTCCACAAAAAACGACTTCCGTGACCGGGGCTATGGCAGCTGGATAACTTCAGAAGCCCTGGACTATTATATCCGCAAAGGGTTTTGTACGTTTGTACTTCATTCAACAGTGAGTGGTTATCCGATGTATAAAAAACTGGGCTTCAGCGAAAACAACCGTTTTGGCATATACCGTTTTGCCGGTAACCTTAACCTTAATATTGAGCTGTAATGGACATGAATAAAATATGTGAGAGAGTAAGGCCCTTGTTTGCCCGGGTCGCAGGCGATATGTTAGAAGCCGGTGATGGTAAGGCCTTGGCTTCTGTCGAAGGCAGGGACAAGCGGAAGCCTGTTGGGCTTTTCACCGCCCTGGAAGCCGAATCCGGTATTCGTTTTGGGTTTGAGGACAGGCTGAACATCCGTACCTCCGGAGACTTGTACCGGGCGGATAAGAAAAACCACCATGCCTGATGGAATTTATACGAGTAAAAAAACATGAACTTGAGCGGCTGGCCGAGACCATGTTCGCCCGGAAGGGAAGCCAGGTAGCCATCACGCCATGGCGAGCCCGCAGCCAGGCTTCCAATCCCCATGCCCGGAATGACGATGTAGTGATGATTTATGCCCGTGACGACAATGGCTATCTTGCCGGCTTCACAGGTCTGTTGCCGGGTCTTCTTAACGGCAGGGAAGATCTGCCCCGCATCCACTGGGTTTCCTGCTGGTATGCCGATCCTGCTTATCGGGGAGGGAAGGTAGCTGTTCCGTTTCTGAACGACTCCCTGGAGATTACCGGAAGCCGTATTATTCATACCGACATTAACGCCAGGACAGCTTCGTACCTGGAACGTCTGGGTGATTTTTCCATCAGGAAAAGGGACGGGGTGTTACTGAGGTTGCGGTCGTCGCTTCATACCAGGGCGATGTACCTGAAGCCGGTGTCAGCCAGGAACAGGTTTCTGAGAACACTGGCAGCCGCAGGTATCCTGAAACTTGTGGATGCACTGATCAACGTTTCCAGGAAACGGGGACAAGGCTCCTTCCTGTTACAACAGATTACGGGGGTGTCTTTGCATACATTTGATTTCCCGTCCGATGATCAGCTCGATTATATCAGGCAGAAGGCACGTCGTGAATTTATCAGGCCCGACAGGAAACTTATTGAGTGGTGGATGGCTGCCGGATGGGTGACGAAGAAGGAGGCAGGGAATGCATCACTTGAAACCAGGTATTACTTCAGCGCATTCGCAGGAGACTTCCATTTCACCTGGCTGGAGGTTGACGGGAAAGAGGGGAGACTGGGGATTGCCCTGTTGAATTTCAGGGATGGTACCGTGAAGACACCCTATTTGTGGTACGAGAAGGAGAAAGAGGATGCATTCTTCACCAGCCTTTATCATTTCATCCTTTCCGATAAGAAGAATCGTGTTGTATTGACGTTTCATGAAGCATTCGCTGCTTTCATACAGAAGTATTCTGATACATACCTGAGAGCTGAGCCGAAAACCAGGTACAGTGCTATTACTACCTTATTGGCATCTGCCGGTGGCCAAGATCTGCGGATGCAGGATGGCAATGGGGTTAATCTTTTTACCTAAACTATCTGGCTGGTAAGAAACGCTATTTCAGGATCATTCATATCTGTTTCCACCAGTTTACCATCGAAACATTTGAATATGCGGGCCGGGAATTTTTTTAACAGGTTGTAGTTATGAGTGGCCATGACCACGGCCCTCCCGTTTTTGCTTATTTCTGTCAGGATATTCATGATGCCCTCCGATGTCTGTGGGTCGAGATTCCCGGTTGGCTCGTCGGCCAGTATTATTTCAGGGTCGTTAAGCAGGGCCCGGGCAATAACCACGCGCTGCTGTTCACCGCCCGATAACTGATGGGGCATTTTATACCCTTTATAGCCAAGGCCTACTTTTTCGAGAACTTCACCAATGCGGGTATTGATCTCATCTTTATTCTTCCAGCCGGTAGCTCTCAGGACAAAGGAAAGATTTTCATTGACAGAACGGTCGATAAGAAGCTGGAAGTCCTGGAACACAATGCCGAGCTTGCGGCGCAGGTAAGGGATCTGTTTCTGCCTGATCGATTCGAGATTAAATTCTGTAACCGTGGCAGTACCTTCTTTTAACGGGATTTCGGCATTCATGGCCTTTATCAGCGTCGTTTTTCCGCTGCCTACCTTCCCGATGACGTACACGAATTCACCTTTCTGTATAGTGAAATTGAGATCGGATAAAACAAGATGATCCTTAATGAATATGGATGCGTTGTGGAATTCAATTATGTTGTCGAGTGCCATGAAAAAGCAATTTTAGCATTATTCCTTCGTTCTTTATCTGAAAATTCGCTGGTACAAATATCAGAGTTCTGCGCTTAATAATAAAATCTTTAATTAACAGGGTCCTGTTAATTAAAAAGAAAAAGCAGGACGCAAGTGAAGCTCATTTATTCTTATTTTTACGCGATACTACAAAGAAACTGGCATGATTAGACGAAAATATCTGGTTCTCCTGGTTGCGATTCTTTTATTCCCGGGGTCACAAATGGTTTTTTCTCAGAAATCGGAGATTTATACCTATCCGGGTAAAGATTTCAGGAAAGGAATAGAACTCTATGAGAAAGAAAAATACGGGGCAGCTAAACATTTCTTTGAAAAATCGCTGGGCGAAATCGGGGAAAGCAAGTCGGAGGTGAAAGCCGAAGCCCAGTATTACCTGGCCATGAGCTCTGTTGAACTTCAGAACCTCGATGCCGAATACCTGGTATTCAAATTTGTTGAGGAAAATCCCGAAAGCCCTCTTGTCAACCGTGCCTGGTACCGTCTCGCCAACTATATGTATATCAAGAAGAACTGGCCTAAAACGATTAGCTATTACAATAATGTAGACCGGTTTTTTCTCGACCGGGAAGAACTTTCTGAGTACTATTTTCAGAAAGGCTATGCCTATTATATGCGCCATGATTACGAGAATGCCAGGGTGGCTTTTTACGAGATCAAGGATATTGACACGAAATATTCTCCCCCCGCCCTTTACTATTACTCGCATATCGCGTATGTTCAGGAAAATTATGAGACCGCTCTGCAGGGCTTCCTCAAACTCGTCGATGATGAGACCTTTTCACCTGTAGCACCCTATTATATCTCACAGATTTATTACCTGCAAAAGAAATTTGAGAAAGTTATTGAATTTGCCCCACCGCTCATGGAAACGGTTAGTAAAAAGAGAGCGGCAGAAATGGCCAAGATAATCGGCGAATCCTATTTCTATCTGGGCAGGTATGAGGCATCCATTCCCTACCTTGAACAATACCGTGATGCGGTGGACAGGATATCGATTGAAGACAAGTACCAGCTGGCGTATGCCTATTATATGACCGGACATTACCTGGAAGCCTCACAGATTTTCGAACGTATCTCGCTTAACGATTCAGAGATCAGCCAGAGTGCGCTGTACCACCTGGCAGGTTGTTACATCAGGCTGGGCGAGAAAAACAAAGCCAGGGCTGCTTTTGCATCGGCCGCCCGTATGGACTACGACCAGGACATTAAAGAAGATGCCCTGTTCAACTATGCCAAGGTCACCTACGAACTTTCCTATACGCCTTTTAATGAGGCGATTCGGGCATTTAACACCTATATCAGCCTTTATCCGGCTTCGAGCCGTATCGACGAAGCCTACAATTATCTCGTGATGGCCTATATGAATACGAGAAATTACCGTATGGCTCTTGAATCACTCGAGAAGATCAAGGACAAGAACAGCGAGATAGAAAAAGCCTACCAGCGGGTAGCTTTCTTTCGCGGGCTGGAGCTCTTTACGAACCTCAGGTTTAACGACGCTATCACGATACTCGACAAGGCCCTGAAATACGATAAGTACGATGCAACGATCAAGGTACGCACGTATTACTGGCTGGCTGAGGCCTATTTCCGCATGGGTGATCCCGGTACCGCCGAGGATTTTTACCAGTTGTTCCTTGATGAACCTGTTTCCGTTCAGACTCCCGAATTCAGGAATGTGAACTACAGTATGGGATATCTTGAATTCTCGAGGAAGAATTACGCCAAAGCCGAAAGCTGGTTCAGGAAATACGTGAATCTTGAGCAAAACAGTAACTCAGTCACACTCGCCGATTCTTATAACAGGCTGGGCGATTGCCGGTTCGTTCAGTCCAGCTATTGGCAAGCCATTGAGTATTACGATAACGTGATTAAACTAGGCAAAGCCGATGTAGACTACGCATACTACCAGAAAGCCTTTACGCTGGGATTGGTTGACCGGCCACAGCGGAAGATAGAAACCCTCAGTGAGCTACTTGTTAAATATCCGCAATCGGCATACGATGATGATGCGCTTTACGAATTGGGAAGGACTTATCTTATACTAAACGATCCGAAGGATGCACGTGAGAATTATGCAACGATAGTCGCCAATTATCCAAGCAGTAATTACCTGAGCAGAGCACTTGTCCAGCTTGGCCTCATTTCCCGCAATGCCGGGAGTAACAACGACGCCTTGAAATATTATAAGCGGGTGGTGAATGATTATCCTGGCTCTACCGAAGCTTCCAGTGCTTTGAAGTCGATAAAAAATATTTATGTTGATCAGAATGATGTTGATGGCTACCTGGCTTTTGTAAAAGAGATAGGGCAGGGGGTGTCGGTTAGCGAACAGGATTCACTGTTATACGCTGCTGCCGAAAATACTTACCTGGACGGTGAGTGTGAAGCAGCCGTGAGGGATCTTGACACCTACCTTCAGCGTTTTCCAAACGGAGCGTTCCTCCTGAATGCTAACTATTACAGGGCCGACTGTCTTTTAAAGCTCAATAAAGCCGACGATGCGTTCAGCTCGCTGGAATATATTGTCGATCAGCCGGCAAACATGTTCACCGAACCGGCTTTAGTTGCCGCTTCGCGGATTGCCTTCAACCGGGGCGACTATAACCGTGCCGCCGGCCTTTACAAAAAGCTGGTTACCCTTGGAGAGAATAAATCCAACATCAACGAAGCCGAAGTAGGTCTGATGCGGTCGTATGCCAAACTGAATGAGTACCAGAATACCATAGATGCGGCCAACCAGGTTCTGCTGCAGGACAAGCTTGAACCTTCAGTGGCCAGGGAGGCCAAATACCTGGTTGCTCACGCGTATTTTAAACAGAATGACACCCCTGCCGCGTACGACTGGTATTCACGCATTGATGATGAGGTTAACAGTGAACAAGGTGCGGAAGCCAAATACCGGACAGCCGAGATAGATTATAACCGGGGGAATGCAGATAAAGCTGAAAAAGAAATTTTCGAGTTCATCGATATGAATACGCCTCACCAGTACTGGATGGGTAAGGCATTCCTGCTACTCTCGGAAATATACCTGTCTAAAAATGATGATTTCCAGGCTGTTCAAACCCTGGAGAGTATCATCAATTATTATACAACCGAAGATGATGGCATAAAGGCTGAGGCCATCAAGCGCAAAAATGAGATTACAAACAGGGTTGACAAGGAGAATGCCCCTGTCGCACCTGATAGCCTTATTAGCGAGCCGGATAGTTTGTTTTAGTAGATTAATTCCTGAACGTTTGTGTTATGAAATCATCTCTTAGACTCATCATTATACTGTCGGTAACAGCGCTTCTGCCTGTACGAACCTTTTCGCAGAACCAGATTGAGAAACAGGTGCGCGTGGTTAAGCCGTATACACCGACCTTGTCGGATGCCGAGAAAATTAACCTTCTTCCGAAAATTAGCGATTCCGCCAGGGTCCGGCCTGATTTTCAGTACTCGATCACTCCAAAACGTTATGATACCCATTTCAGGGTTAATCCCATCAGACCAGCCAGGATGCTTGGGCTGCCGCTTGAGAGGCTCTATAAAAGCCAGTTTACACTCGGCCTGGGGAACTATTTCACACCTTTTGCTGAACTTACCGTTAACCAGTTGAGATCGCGCAAAAGTTCTATGGGCCTTTATCTCAAACACCAGTCTTCGGCGGGTAAAGTGAAACTGGAGAACGATCAGAAGGTCCCTTCCAACTACAGCGATAACATTGGTGAATTATACTGGAAACACATGTTTTACAGATCTGTTCTTGAAGGGGGTGTTTCCGGGGGATATAACTCTGTGCTCTATTACGGCTATAACCCCGAACTGGATACGACGCTCAATAAGAAAGATATCAGGCAAAAGATCTATTCCGCCGGTGCCAGGCTGGCGTATTACTCGAGTAATCCCGATTCACTTCACTTAAATTACCATTTGGGATTGAATTACCAGCTTACCAGAGACGGGTATAGCAATGCTGAAAATGCGTTTAAAACCCATGCCGGGTTTGAAACGTTTATTGGCGACTGGTATTCGGGCCTGGATATGGGGGTGAGCTATTACGGCAAGTCGGAAGGTATCGATTCTTCCAACAACCTTGTTGTCAGGGTTGATCCGTATGTTACCAAAGCCGGCGCTGATTGGCGTTTCCTCCTCGGACTGAATACGACAACTGATATTCGCGACAAAGGAAGTATCCATATTTATCCAAGGGCCAATTTTCAGTTCAACATCGTGAAGGATGTCCTTATACCGTATATGGGTGTGGATGGTCACCGGGAAATCAACAGTTACCGCAAAATTCTGTTCGAGAACCCGTTTATCAAACCCGGTTTATCGGTTAAGAACAGCGATTATGGTATGAACGGGTATTTTGGATTGAAAGGGCAGTACAGCTCGAAGATGGCCTTCGACTTCAGGATTTCGTATACCCAGGTCAATGATATGTACTTTTTCATTCTTGACACCACCGATATCCTGCACAATCAGTTCACTGTAACCTACGATAATGCCTCCATCCTGACGACCTCGGGCGAGATCACATGGAACAAAAACGAGAAATTACAGTTCATGCTGAAGGGCCATTATTATCATTATGCACTCGACAGCCTGGCCTATCCGTGGCATAAACCGGCCTTTGATGCCAGCCTGGCTGCTTCGTATAATTTACGCGACAAGATACTGGTCGATGCCAACCTGTTTCTCACCGGGAAACGATATGTTCCCGGTAGCGATGGAGCCGTTGAGTTAAAGCCTTTCCCGGATGCCAATCTCGAGGTCGAATACCGATACACCAAGCTGCTCTCCTTCTTTTTGAGGTTGAATAATTTCACCGCCGCGAAATACCAGGTCTGGCATCAGTATCCTTCACAGCGCTTCCAGGCCATGGTCGGATTTACTTATGCCCTATAATACAGTGTATTTTACCGGACAATAGTGTTTTTTTATTCGAAATTCAACTTTTTGCACCCTTCTAATAAATTGAATTTCAGAATAGTTACGTTGTTAATTCTTTGTTGAAAAACGACTGAAATATTATACGCCCACAGATGGTAAAACCGTTGATTTTTTGTACCTTTGATAAGATAAATAGTGATGATGGCTTATTGCTGTAAAAGATTGAATTTCAACTGTTTACATTATACGATCCGTAT
>DASQZK010000492.1:0-2696 GCA_035638735.1 Bacteroidales bacterium | reverse complement strand
CCAGATACCCGTCCGATCTTACCTCTGCCTTACAAGGCAAAGTCTCAGGTGTTTCAATTACCGGAGAGACTGGCGGGGCCGTGAATATTAAAATCAGGGGCGCAAGCACTGAAAGGTTTGACAAACAACCTTTATATGTTATTGACGGGCAGATCTATGCCGGGGATATCAATGACCTGGATCCAAATTTAATATCAAACATTCAAATCCTAAAAGATGCGAAAGCTACCGCTCTATATGGCGCACAGGGTGCAAATGGCGTTGTCCTGATCGTCACCGGTGGCGCTTTCAAGCCTGCCGGGGCGCTTGCTGAAGCCGAATATGATGATGCTTTTTATGAAGCTTCTGGTACCAGCCATTCTCTCCGGACTGACTTTTCCGATTTTGCTTTCTGGCAACCGGAACTACTTACTGATGAAAACGGGAAAGCCAGGTTCGAAGTAACCTTTCCCGACGATGTGACAAGCTGGAGAACGTTTTACTATGTGATGGACGGAAAGAAAAAATCGGGTAAGAAAGAGCAACTTATCAGGTCGTATAAACCGCTGATGGCAAAACTGGCCGCTCCCAGGTTCCTTGTTGAAGGTGATACACTATTCGCCCTGGGGAAAATACTCAATTACACACCCGATTCTGCAACTATCGTAACCACTTTCGAACTGGATCAAAAGAAGCTTTTTGGCCGTAATCGCGTATGCGGGAAATCTATTATCGATACCCTTATCATACCGGCATCGGGAGATTCAATGAGAATGAAATATAGTATACAAAGAAATGACGGCTACTTTGACGGGGAGCAGCGAATTCTTCCGGTTTACCCTGTTGGAATGGAAGAAACCGAAGGTGAATTTATGGTGCTTAATGGAGACACAAGTGTTTCAGTTATCCCTGATCCTTTGATGGACGAACTTACTATCCATGCCCGGGCCGATATTATGGAAGTCATCGAAGACGAATTGTACAACCTTATCCATTACGTATATACCTGTAATGAACAGCTGGCCTCGAAACTTAAAGCCCTTCTTATGGAAGAAAATATCCGGAAGGCAACAGATGAAAAATTCAAACATGAACAGGAAATTAAGAAGATTATTCGCCTTCTGCAGAAAAATGAAAACGATAAGGGGTTGTGGGGATGGTGGAGAGACTCAGAAAAACCTCAGTTGTGGATAAGCCTGCATGTGCTCGAAGCCTTAAGCACTGCCAGCGAAATGGGATACCAGTCTGATATGGATACCACAGAAATAACAGGCCTGCTTATCTGGCAACTCGACAGTGAGGCGTCGGTCAATACTAAACTACGGATAATGAACCTACTCCAACTGCTCAATGTACGGATTAATTACAATTTATATATTACAGATATAGAGGGAAAAAACACTCTTAAATTTAACCAATACATTAATTTAACAAGGCTGAAACAATTATGCGGATTACGCACCACTCCAATACCAGAACGCTACCGCAATGAAACCATGTTTGGAAATGTGTATTATGATGATTCCGCCACGAACAGCTTGTTTGATAATACTATTCAGAATACCCTGATTGCATACAGGGTACTTCGCCACGATTCTTCTACGGATCATGAGGCTGAGCTGCAGAAAATGAGAAATTATTTTTTCGAAGTCAGAAATCAAAACGGCTGGCAAAATACATACGAGTCATCATGCATTCTCGAAACCATTTTACCGGATGTATTGGATCAAAAGAGTTATCCGGAAAAGCCGGCACTGGTCTTCAGAGGACCCTTTGCCAGGACAGTTACCGATTTCCCTTTCGACACAACTCTTTCGTCAACCAGTCGGGTAGAAGTCATAAAAAAAGGTGATTATCCGGTTTATTTTACGTCATACCAACATCGCTGGAATCCTTCACCGGACGAAAAAAAATCTGATTTCGAAATATCGACGAGGTTCAGCACGTCCGATAGTTCCGGTCAGCTGGTCGCAGGGAAAGAGGTTAAACTGATTGTTGATCTTCATGTGAAAAAAGATGCAGATTATGTGATGATCAATATCCCAATTCCTGCCGGCTGCTCACATTCAGCTAAAAAGAAATATTTCCTGAATGAAGTGCATCGGGAATATTTCAGGGACCGGACATCGATCTTTTGTGAGCAACTCCGGAAGGGGGATTACCGGTTTGAGATTGAGCTTATGCCCAGGTTTTCGGGCACTTACAAGTTGAATCCCGCGAAAGTCGAGTTGATGTATTTCCCAACGTTCAATGCCAATAACAAAAGCAAAAGGGTTGTAATAGAATAGAAGAGAGAATGTAACAATTGTCGTTGGTGTGTATAAATATTACACATATTGTGTGTAATATTTATACAATGAAGCCGTTTTAAGGCTATTCTTATATACCATGTAGATTCCCAACCTGTTTGCCGATCGTTTAGTATTAATTGAAAATGCACAAAAAATACCAAAGTATAATGGTCGGTATTTTTCGCAAACCATTGTCTGACCGTTGGTCAGGCTTACCAACCGGTAAAAATGGTAATGTGTTGTATTAACATTGAATGTATGGTTATTTTTAGGAGAAATTGGCGATTAAGGGTGGCCGGCAGACTGCACGGCGTTATTGTTCTTATTAAACTTTAGATAAAACCAGGTCCTGTTAAATATTACATGTGAGAACAATACGCAAATAGGTAAAGCAAAAAAAATGCTGATCCCAGGATTAGCCCGAAC
>DASQZK010000491.1:0-2799 GCA_035638735.1 Bacteroidales bacterium | reverse complement strand
GACATGTTTCATGCATACCATGGCCCGTTTACCGGCATAGGCCATTCCCAGGGCCGACTCCATGGCAGTTTTTTCATTAGCCGACCATTCACTATGAATGCCGCTTTCGCGTGCTTCTTTCGAAGCCTGTACATATTCGGTTATCTCGGTAGAAGGGGTGCCCGGATAGGCATAAATACCACTCAGCCCGGCATCGAGGGCCCCCTGCGCAATGGCTTCATCCCCTAATAACATTAATTTCTGCATATCAAGAATCTGTTTATTTGAAAATCCAAAAATAGGAAATAATGTGCAGCCGGCAGATGTTGTAGAGTAGTTAACACCATAAAATCATGAATAGACCGTGAGAACCAGGCTGCGACTTCCTCCATGATTGCGGAATTCGCATAAATAGATGCCCTGCCAGGTTCCAAGGTTAAGCCGGTGACCTGTAACCGGTATGGTAAGGCTCTGCCCGAATACCGACGATTTGATATGTGCCGGCATGTCGTCGGACCCTTCCGAAGTGTGTGTATATACAGGGTCATTCTCCGGAACAAGTTTATTCATGAAACTTTCAAAATCGCGTCGCACAGAAGGTGCGGCATTCTCATTCAGGGTGATGCCTGCCGAGGTATGTTTTATGAGGATGTTTACCAGGCCTTTGTCCGGGAGGTCCGGAAGGGCACGTTCAATCTCCCCGGTAATAAGATGGTAACCCCTGCCTCTGTTGGAAATGGTGATCTCTGTCTGTCCAATCATTTTTATGTTTTTTTAACGGTTAATTTTTCACGGCTGTCCCGGGATTTCTATCCTGACATACCGGGCCCATGTGTAGCAGCTCTTTATCCTAACACTTCAATGGGGCCGATAGTTGGCTAGGTATTTGACTGTACATGGCTACAAACAGGCCCTGTTAACGAATCTACAACTAAATGCGGTAAAGCCGGGGAAAATAGTAGTCTGTTTCGTTCAGAAACAAAGCTGACTCCACGGAGTCTTCTCTTGCAACCAGACTCAGCCTCGTAAAATGACCCACTATTCCATTCAGCCATATCCAAAGGTGAGAAAGACGTTTCTGACAAGGATTGGCTTCTAACAAATACCATGCGTTAAATGTTATTTTACTAAATTAATCAGCCACGATCGGGAAGCTATATGAAGTTCAATTTTTTTACCTATTTTTAAAGCACGAAAAACGCCCTGGCATCCTATGAGCATTAAATCATTTCTCATACTAACCTTTAGTATTTTCATTTTCACAGGAACTGTCGCCCAGGCTCAGGCCGACACCCTGATCCAGTTCTCGGGTGTGATCAGGAATCTGAAATACGAACCGGTTCCCAATGCACATGTTATCGATATCAGCCGCCGGACAGGCACAACGAGTAATTCAGAAGGTGTATTTTCCTTCATTGTCACGCCCAGCGACAGTATACTGTTCCGTTCGGTGGGGTATAAAAACACCCTTGTGATTATCCCCGATACCATTGAAACAGCTCACTATCCCCGGGATGTCTACATGCTGAACGATACCATACACCTGGCCGAGGTAAAGATTTTCCCGTGGAAAACGTACGAAGACTTTAAAGTTGCCTTCCTGAACCTGGAACTCCCCGACCAGGACCACAAAAACGCCGTTAAAAATATTGAACTGATAAAAGCCCAACTGAACATGGATTTTGAACCCGATGCTGATCTCTCCTATAAAAATGCTATGAATCAGCAATATGAAAAATTATACTACAACGGCCAATATCCCACCATCCCGATATTGAATCCGTTCAATTGGGCAAAATTCTTCCAGGCACTGAAAAGCGGGGATTTCAAGAATAAGGAGAAGAAATAAATAATCCCTGAACCGTGCACAATTTTTCCCTGAATTACTGGTTTTAGTCAACGGCTGTCTATGAAAGAATTCAAGACCATATTCTTGCTGATATTCCTTTCTGTCATTGTACTTCATGCAAATGGCCAGTCGGTATTGACAGGCACCATAAAAGACAATGAAGGCAAGCCTGTATTCCTGGCAAACGTCGCCATAAAAGGGACAAACACCGGCACGATGACCGACCGCGGGGGAAAGTATAAGATCAACCTCCCGGCCGGCAAACAGGTTAACATTGTCGTGTCCTGCATCGGTTTTCGCACCAAATCAACGGAAATAACGTTACAGGAAGGGGAACAAAAAGAACTTGACGTTGTCCTCCAGACCGAAGTGCGCGAGTTTGACGAGGTATCGGTAAGTGCCCGGCAGGAAAGGGCTACCACCTTACGGACCATCGACATCAAATCGATGAACATGATGCCCACGGCTAACGGATCTGTCGAGTCCATCATTAAAACCCTGCCCGGGGTTTCATCCAACAATGAACTAAGCTCACAGTATTCCGTACGGGGCGGAAACTACGATGAAAACCTGGTGTATGTTAACGATATTGAAATTTACCGGCCTTTCCTGGTCCGGTCAGGACAACAGGAAGGTCTCAGTTTCATTAATTCCGATCTTATCTCGTCCATCCGGTTTTCAGCCGGGGGATTTGCTGCCCGCTTCGGCGATAAGATGTCCTCGGTTCTCGACATTACCTACCGTACACCTGAAAAATTTGCCGGTTCCGTATCCATGAGTCTGCTGGGAGGATCAGCACATCTTGAAGGTATCTCGAAAAACCGCAGGCTTACCTTCCTCGGAGGCTTTCGCTACAAAACGACGGCTTACCTGCTTAAAAGTCTCGAGACCAAAGGGGAATATAAACCCCGTTTCTCCGACTTCCAGGGTCTGCTAACCTATAAACTCAGCGACAAGCTCGACCTTAGCGT
>DASQZK010000490.1:0-2564 GCA_035638735.1 Bacteroidales bacterium | reverse complement strand
ACCCGCGGCCTGCTAAAATAGCCTCCGGTTTCAGGGCTTCAGGAGGTTAAAAAAGGAATTACGCTGACCCTTTTTTATATT
This sequence comes from Bacteroidales bacterium, assembly GCA_035638735.1. Lineage (GTDB taxonomy): Bacteria > Bacteroidota > Bacteroidia > Bacteroidales > DASQZK01. The sequence continues at coordinate 2,483 of DASQZK010000490.1, read as the reverse complement.
CATAAGCCGTAAAGATCTGCAGCTTTTTCCCGGTGACAGGCAAAGTTTAATGTAGTTTTGCCAACTCATTCTGTGAAAAATGATGATCTTTGCGGTTTATTATTAATAAGAATTTGCGTTGATGGAACTTGTTTTTGCCACAAATAATCAGCATAAACTGAAGGAAATCCGTGATAAGGTCGGAGATAAGTATCATATACAGGGTCTTACGGAAGTTGGTATTTCCACGGAAATTCCAGAAGACTACCCTACACTGGAACAAAATGCATCACAAAAAGCCTGGTTCATATACGAGCGTTGCAAAAAAGATTGTTTTGCTGATGATACCGGGTTGGAAGTCAATGCCCTGAACGGTGAGCCTGGTGTTTATTCTGCCCGCTATTCCAGAACCGGCGATCCTGTATTTCCTGACATGGAAATAGTTAAGGGGAATATTCATAAATTGTTGCTGAAACTTAAGGATAAAACCGATCGGTCTGCCCGATTCAGAACTGTCATATCACTCATCTTAAACGGTAAAGAATACAGGTTCGAGGGAATTGCCAGGGGGAAAATAATCGAAAATCTTTATGGCAGCGGAGGATTCGGGTATGACCCTGTTTTTTTGCCTGAAGGATATTTTAAAACGTTTGCGGAAATGAACCTGGCTGAAAAAAACAAAATCAGTCACCGGGCAAAAGCCGTATCCGCCCTGGTTAATTTTCTTAATCACAATCTTTGCGGTCCCGCTGCTCAATAATTGCGCGGCCGGAATACTTTTTTATACTGCTTTCCCGTATAATATCTTGACATGAATGTTGTGAACAGGTATTAAAACTACTGACAGTGAAAAAAATCTTTCTCTCGCTAGCAGGCTTATTCCTCTTTACCGGTATCTTTGCACAAGCTCCGCTGGGTACATGGACTAGCTACCTCCCATACAACAATGCCCTACACCTGGCCGTTGCCGGAGAGAGGATCTTTTGTTCCACTACCGGGGGGATGTTTTACTATGATCAAAGGGACAACAGTGTTGAAAAATTTTCCAGGGAAAACGGGCTCTCCGATTTCGAAATTTCTGCCATGGGTTATTCCCCGGAAAATGATCTGTTACTCATCGCTTATTCTAACGCCAACCTCGATTTTATCCAGGGAAAGGAAATTTACAATCTCCCTGACATCAAACGAAAACAAGTTCTCGGCGATAAACGGGTTTATGACATTCATTTCATTGGCGATTATGTTTACCTGGCTTGTGGCTTCGGTATTGTCAAGGTGGACCTGACGAAAAAAGAGATTAAAGAATCCTATTTTATCGGAGAGGGAGGCTCTCCCCTTAAAGTCAATTCTTTAACGAGTTTTGGTTCCTACCTCTATGCCGCTACCGACATAGGGCTTTACCGGGGAAGCCTGAACAACGTGAACTTAATCGATTTCTCCAACTGGCAAAAGATTACAAGCATCCCGGTTTCCGGCTATCGGTTTACAGCCGTAACAGCTAACCCCGATAAAATTTTTGTCAACCTGGTAAACCAGGATGGCGACCGGGATGTGGTTTATTCTTTCGACGGTACAGACTGGCAGCTTTTCCAGGATTATGAATCAAACCTGGTGACCCGACTCTCCATTACCGGAACCAGCCTTGTAGTTTGTGCCGGAAGAAATGTGCAGGTGATTGATGAAACCGGGAACCTGAAATCGGATGTTGAAACCGGTCATCCACAATCGGCCATTCTGAGCAAGGATAATACGATATGGATTGCCGATAGGGGCAAAGGACTGGTCAGAAGCCGGCCCGGCGAAGACCAGGTTAACTTCTATCCAAATGGGCCATTCGATTTGAATATTGCTGCCATGCAGGATGTAAACGGAAAACTGGTTGGTGTAGCAGGAGGCTATAAATCGGGCTTGGAAAATCAATACAGACCTGCCTATATCTATCGGTACGAAAATAAACACTGGAACAACTGGGTTTCAGGTGAATATCGCGATCCTGTAGCCATTGCCATTGACCGCGAAAATACATCACATTACTTTGTGGCTACCTGGGGGTATGGCCTCCTGGAATTTGAAAACGATAAATTTCTTAAAGCATATAGCACAGAAAATAGTTCGTTGCAGAGTATTATACCTGGAGAGAATCTGCTAAGATTGGGCGGCGTAGGCTTTGATAGCCGGAAAAATCTATGGGTTCCCAATTCTGGTGTTTCGAGGCCATTATCTGTATTGAAAAATGACGGGGAATGGAAGAGTTTTGATTTTGGACCAGATTTCAGCGCTCCTAATATAACCAGAATCCTTTTAACCAACGATGACAATATCTGGATGATATTGCCCGGAGGAAATGGCCTTTTTGTATACGACTATAACGGGACAATTGATAATGAAGACGATGATCAGTACCGGCAACTATCAGTTGTGGATAAAAACGGAAACGTTCTGACTAATACTGTAGAGGCAATAGTTCAGGACAGGCAGGGTGCAATATGGCTTGGAACAAACCA
>DASQZK010000489.1:0-5516 GCA_035638735.1 Bacteroidales bacterium | reverse complement strand
GCTGGGCTGCTTTTTCGACGTAACCCACCAGGTCATCTTTGGCAAGCATCCAGAGATCCTGGGCGGCCAGCGACGAATCGCAAATGGTCTGGTAGTCGCCATGATTGAGCAAGCGGTCAACAACCGCACCTGCGAAAAGGGTATCTTCAAGATTGAATTTGCTTTTCCATCCCGCGCATAAGATCAAAACGTCCTTATCACTGTCGAGCAGATGGTTGATAACAGCGCTGAGATTCAGGAATGAGCCTACGATAACCTCTGCGCTGGACGAGGCCAGCTGTATGGCCTGGGTTCCGTTGGTAGTACTGTAAACAATATGTTTCCCTTTCACCCTCCCGGGGGTGAAATTGAAGGGTGAGTTTCCAAAATCAGCAAAATCCCTGACAATGCCATCCCTTTCGGCAGCTACCATGTAGCCCTGCTCTTTCAGACGCTTAGCTTCCTCAAGCGTTCCCACGGGAATAATCCGCTCCACGCCATTCATAAAGGCCGTACAAATAGCTGAAGAAGCCCTCAACACATCCACCACAACCGTGATGGCCTCAGGATTTTCAAAATAACTGTATAGCGCAGGTGAGAAACAGACTTCAACCTTTTTCAATTGTTCCATTCGTCCTTGATCTATTTCTATTCCGGTTTGATAAATGGTGTTTTTACTACTTTGGCTCTCAAGGCTTTTTTCCTGACAAGCACGGTCAGCTCGGTACCCACTGTATTAAAAGGAGCCTTGACATATCCCATGCCGATGCCTTTTTTGAGGACCGGAGACATTGTTCCCGATGTGATCTCGCCAATCACTTCGCCATGCAGACTTGCAATTTCATAGTGCTGCCTGGGAATGGCGCGATCGATCATCTCAATGGCAACCAGCCTGCGGCTGACACCGTCTTCTTTTTGTGCAGACAACCGTTCCCTGTCGATAAACTGGTTATTGTCGCTAAATTTTGTAATCCATCCGAGTCCCGCTTCAATCGGGCTTGTGGTATCGTCAATATCATTACCATAAAGACAAAATCCCATTTCCAGCCTGAGTGTATCACGGGCGGCTAAGCCGACAGGCTTAATGCCCTCCTCAAGTCCGGCCTTCATAATGGCATCCCACAATGCCGGACCATGTTCATTGTAGAAATATAATTCAAACCCGCCGGCTCCTGTGTAGCCGGTGTTCGAAATAATGACATCATCGATGCCCCCGATGGTTCCCGTAACAAAAGAATAATAACTGATTTTTGAAAGATCCAGGTCTGTAATCTTTTGTAAAATACCGGTGGCCAGCGGACCCTGAATCGCAAGTTGTGAAATTGTATCGGAAGCATTTTCCAGCTCAGCGCCACTATCGTTACAATCATTCAGCCATTTCCAGTCTTTGGAAATGTTAGAAGCATTTACCACCAGCAGGTACTTATCCTTCTCATACATGTAGACAAGAAGATCGTCGACAATGCCGCCCTCACCATTCGGAAAGCACGAATACTGAACCTTTCCCGGTGTAAGCCTGTCGACGTCGTTGGTGGTCACTTTTTGAACAAAATCTCTAGCATGCCCGCCCTTAACCCAGATTTCCCCCATGTGTGACACATCAAAAACACCTGCTTTCTCCCTAACGGTAAGATGCTCATCAGTCACACCGGAATACTCCACAGGCATTTCAAAACCGGCAAATTCTACGAGCTTAGCTCCTGCCCGCCTGTGTATTTCATAAAATACGGTACGTTTCATTCGTTATGTCTGTTAATGGAACTTTTTAGGTCGTTGTTTTACCTCAACAAAAGTAGGATTTTTTCACGGAATTAAAATTGTTTAAAAGCACCCTTCGGGGCCCGTGGAGGTACAGACTCATAATCTTTCACCTGCCCAATCGCATTCCGGCAATGTAATTTCAACGAAAAGTGTACTTTTGTACTACAAACCCGGAAAACTAAACCATGAAAGCAGTCATTTTTAACCATTACGGCGGACCCGAAGTCCTGGAATATACGGATGTGGTAACACCACGGCCCAAAGCCGGGGAGATACGCGTTAGCGTCAAGGCAGCATCGGTAAACCCGGTAGACTGGAAGGTGCGTATGGGCAGACTGAAATTTATTACCGGTCGCAAGTTTCCTCAGTACCTGGGTGGCGAGGTGGCCGGTATCATTGAATCGACCGGTAGTGATGTAAAGGTTCTGAAACCCGGCATGCGGGTTTTTGCAGGACTCAGCTACAAGGGTGGCGGATACGCCGAATATGCGTGTATGCCGGCTAAAAATGCAGTGGTCCTCCCCGATAACATCCCGTTTGAAGAAGCCTGTACCTTTGCTATTGCAGGTATCACCCCGCTGCAGGCAATGCGCGACCACGCCGGCATCGAAGAAGGAATGCATGTTCTTGTTAACGGCGCTTCAGGTGGCGTGGGCACTTACGCGGTACAAATCGCTAAACTTCTCGGCGCCAGGGTCACCGGCGTATGCAGCAGTCGCAATGCCGACCTTGTGACATCACTTGGTGCCGATGAGGTGATCGATTACGGGCTCGATGATTTCACCCTTAATACCCAGACCTACGATGCTATCATCGATGCTGTTGGCAATAAGACATTCGGCCAGGTGAAAAGCGCACTCAAAAAACACGGCTACCTGATTAAACTTAATCACTCCTTCCGGACCTATTTCGCACAGGCCTGGACAACCCTGTTTTCGTCTAAAAAAACCAAACTGGTGCTGCTAAAGAATACGACCCATGATGTTAAGTGGATCCGCGACCAGGTCGCCCTCGGTAAAATCAAGGTCATCATTGACCGGACCTACCCGTTGAGTGAAGCCCGGAAAGCCCATGAATACAGCGAAACAGGAAGGGCGAGGGGGAAGATAGTCCTCGTCTCCGATTAGTTCTCCTCTGTATATGTATTACTCAATAAACTGCTCAAAATTTGCAATCAGGGATTGCAATAATAGCGTATATTTGTATACATTAGTTTGTTGAATCTAAAACTACTACTGCCATGAAGCCATTTAAATTAACTCTTTTTGCCTTTGCATCGCTGGTCTTTCTTTTGAACTCCTGTAAAAAAGACGAGCCAAAACCGGACGTTCTCGACTACAAACAACCCGCAATTGCCCAGCGAGACAATGTAATTGAAGTGCCCCAGGGGTTGATAACCCTGGCAGAAGGAGGCGACTACAACGCCTATGCTGCCATGTCGTATATGGAACTTGCTAATGGCCTCTCTACGTTCGCCACCGACTTTACCCTGCCGAATGATGTTCAACGCGAAGCCGGTGACCAGAATTCTGCCGTCTATTTTTGGAGTTACGGGGGATACAGCTACTGGATGACCTATAAGAAAACCTCCGAAGGTTACCTTTGGACCTGGGAATGGGAAACTCCCGAAATTGCCCGCTTCACCTATATCAGCGCTACGGAAAACCCGGATGGAAAATCGGGAAGCTGGTCAATTTTTGACCCGGAAGGCGGCGGCGCGTCTGTATGGACCTATAACTGGAGCATCGACTCTGACGAAAATTATTCTGCTACTCTCGTAATGAACGATAATAGTACACAATCGACCTTCGATGTTACCGATAATGCTGACGGCAGCGGAAACTTTGTCTACAAGGAAGATGGTGTAAAAACAGCTGAATTAAACTGGAACGCCGACGGTTCGGGTGACTACTGGATCAGCGACGACAACGGTGGTCTCAGCGATTCCTGGCCGGCCGGAAAATAATAACGTATACATCCCAGATATCAAAATAGTTTCACAGGATACCGGGTAAACATATAGTATTCATATTTGTTAGTGAGTTATAAAGTAACTGTGTGCCTTTGTAAGCACTGGTTTCTTTAAATAACATAAACTTCTTTGGATATGAAAACAATAAGACTCAGTATCTTCGCTCTTGCAGCAGGCTTCCTGCTTCTTAGCTCCTGTAACAAGGATAATTCAAAACCCGATGTTATACAATATCAGCAGCCGTTCGTAGCCGATAATTACACTACCATAGATACACCGGCCGGATTAACGGCTTTGTCACAGAACGGTGATGTTAATGCCTCCTCGGCTATTGCTTATATAATGATATTTAACACATATTCAGCTTTTTCAACCTATTTCGCTCTTCCCCAGGATGGTCAAAAACAGTCCGGCGATAAAAACTCGGTGATCTATACCTGGTCGTACGGCGGTTTCAGCACCTGGATGACCTACCGCAAAGAATCGGACAAGTATGTATGGACATGGGATTGGCAAGCTCCGTCAACCACACGGTTTACTTACATGACAGCTGAGCAGGACCTTGACGGGAAATCAGGTACCTGGTCAATCTACAATGCCGACTCCCCCGATCAGGTTGACTGGACAAAAAGCTGGAGTACCGATGCCAACGGGAACTATTCATCAACCATCCAGACGTTCCAAAACTCAGGCCCGACAGGCACTTTTGAAGTAACGAGGAATGCCGACGGAAGTGGAAATCTTATCTACAATTCCGATAGTGAAAAGCAGGCCGAAATAAACTGGAACGCCGACGGCTCAGGTGATTACTGGATCCTTAATAGTGATGGCCCGGCCAGTAACTCATGGCCAGCCGGTAAATAATTAATGTATTTGAATTTGTGTCCTACCGAACGGTCACAACCTCTCGGTACCAGTTAAATCTATGTTTTTTAACATATTTTTTACAAATATACGTTGGTATTTCGGATAAGATTGTCTTATTTTACATCCGTAAATCTATCCTATCTTATTACAATAGATTGTGGTTTATAAAGAAGAGGCGAGAGACAGGCTCAACGACCCTCTGGCAACCAGCCCTCCACAGGAAAAGGTGCCAAGTCCTGTTCAGGTAATAGTGCCTGATGAATATAAATCTTAAAGCATGAAAAACTCATCTTCACCTTTTGAAAAATGGACGGTTCCCGGCATTTTTAACATTTGCAACACCTACTGTGTTTGTATGATGCACCACTGTATTTTTTTCATGCGCCACTGAGCAATTCCCATTGTTTGCTGAAACAGCTTACCAGGTCTCACTCAGGAACCGGCAAGCCGTCATGTAAACTCAAACCAATGAAAATCTGTATTAATCCATAAATCCTTATACCATGAGTAAATCTTATCATTTCGACACCTTGCAGCTTCATGCAGGTTACAATCCCGATCCGGCCACTAATTCACGTGCCGTCCCGATTTATCAGACAACATCGTACACATTCAACGACACCGACCATGCTGCCGACCTGTTTGCGCTGAAAAAATTCGGAAATATCTATACCAGAATCATGAACCCGACCACCGATGTCTTCGAGAAAAGGATTGCTGCCCTGGAGGGAGGAACGGCTGCCCTGGCAACATCGAGCGGACAATCGGCGCAGTTCCTGGCCCTGACAAACATTCTCGGCAATGGCGACAATTTGGTGTCAACTTCGTACCTCTACGGGGGCACCTTCAACCAGTTTAAAGTACAGTTTAAACGGCTTGGCATCGAAGCCCGCTTTGTAAAAGGTGACGACCCGGCTGATTACGAAAAACGTATTGA
>DASQZK010000488.1:0-4657 GCA_035638735.1 Bacteroidales bacterium | reverse complement strand
CAATATTTAGCGGCGTATTGAACATCTACTCAATTTTGATCATCTTTTTAACCTGGCATGCCGTACCAGTATTGAGGACGAGGTAGTATATCCCGGCAGGCTGATCATCGGGGCTCCAGCTTACATGATAATCACCTCCTGCTTTAAGTCCGTGGTCGATGGTAGCTATTCTGCTACCGCTGACATCCCTCACTTCCAGTGTAACATTGGCCTTACCCGACAGTGAGTAATTAATTCTTGTTGTGCCTGTAAACGGATTCGGATTGTTCTGGCTGAGGCTTGCCCCCTTCTGTATAACCGGCGCATAAAGAGAGGACGTGTTGATCTGCGGGCTGCCGGCTTCCACCCATGCCGAATAGATGAGCTCGGCCAGTGAATGCGACGCATCACTGAATAATTTACCAGTAAATCCTTTGGTACGATCCCACAGGGCATTGGTATAATTAGACGATTTGGTATCACCGGCAATTTCGGTGGCATAATCATCGGCAATTATTACGGAATCGACATATTGATAACTGTCGTACAGGTAGCTAAATATATAGCCCGGGACGTCTTGAATAATGGCGATGGATCTTCCGTCATAATTAATATCGTTAATATGTGCATTTATCATGGTTGATTCGTACCTTGAATGGATGCCTGTATTGCCGGTAAGCTGACCATTATAGTTCTTACAAATGTGCAAAGGCATGTGCCCGTCGGCCACGTAATGCCCAAGGTCAGCGGCTGTCAGCTTCGCTTTTTCCCAGTCGCGTCTTTCAAAACAGCTTCTTAACGTATCGTAAGACGCCAACGTAGCCCAGGGAAGAATGCCATTGTCATTGACGAAATTTTCGCCATGCTTGTCCACAACCGAATCCCAGGTTGAAGCGATGCGCCCGTCTGCAACAAATTCAGGATAATAATCAATATCAATATAATGTTTATGACCTTCTTCGGGGTCATCTCCCTTCCGGTTGTCAGCATCAGAGGCATGTTCAGCCAGTGAGGAGGTCCACTCCAGGAATTGGTTCATATCCTCGTTATATGAAAGGGATGCATTGGTATTGATTTTATAATGTCCTTCATAGCCCCAGCTCATCAGGATAAGACTGATGAAAGCAAAAGCCGCAAGGGGTAAGAATGTTTTTTTCACGAATGTGATCTCCTTAATGATTAGTATGAGGATCCAAAGCTAACAAATTTTGGGGATTTGTACAGGCCGGTGGCAGTGAACCGTGGCTGTATATGGCACACCTGTAAGTTAATCCATTCCGTCAATAAGTGCCTGCCAGTTTTCAATCTGCTCATTACCAGAAGGGTTTGATTCGACAAGGCGACCATTGTAGCCGTAGCGATGGTTCTTGGAACGAGCCGTATTGTGGTATGGTAACAGTGTCACCTCCCTGAGTGCCGGGCGTCTTTTTTTCAGATTAATAATACTTTTTATATGTGCTTCGTTATCATTCACCCCCGGAATAATTGGACAACGGAGGTGAACCGAGGCGTTATTTTCCAGGAGAAAATCGAGGTTTTTAAGGATAAGACTGTTGTCGGCACCGGTATATATTTTATGCAATCCGGGATCAGAATGTTTGTAATCGAAAAGATAGAGATTTACATACGACAGGGTTTTTTCGAAGGCAGACGTGGCCGCAAGTCCGCAGGTATCGAGACAGGTATGAATGCCTTTTTCCCTGGCTGACCGGAGTACTTCAATGGTAAATTCCGGTTGGGCCATGGGTTCACCGCCCGAAAGGGTCAGTCCTCCGCCAGATTCCCTGTAATATGGAATATCTTTCACCACTTCATTGACCAGGCTTCGCGGTGAAATAGCATACCCTGTTTTCTGAAGTGCTTCGGAAGGACAGGCTTCCACGCATTTTCCGCAGGCATCACATAAAGCATGGTCGAAGTAATGCACACCGTCTATAATAGTATGTGCGTTCCATGGGCAGACATCGGCACATGACCCGCAGAGTCTGCATCTTTCTTCAAAAAAGGCAATTTCCGGCCTGCCCGATATCGACTCCGGGTTATGACACCAGGCACAATTCAGCGGACACGACTTCAGGAATACCGTGGTCCGGATTCCTGGTCCGTCGTGTAAGGCAAACCGGTGTATGGAAAATATCATTCCTTCGGTCATTGTTGAATTGGCTTTTTCCTGTTAACAATAGAGATAAAACGCGAAGAAAAACAAAATATTTCTGTTTTTACATGTATGTCAAGGTGTATTTTCTTCCCGGCAGGGCTTGTCCTAAAAGTCAGTAATAACACCTTTTTACCTTCAGTCGGCCGGCATATTGTAGTTTGGAGTGACATTCGTACAGCACCCGGGCAGTAAACAATAATTCTCAGTCTTTCAGATGAGGCATTCCTTTTATCTGCACGTATGCAATAAAAGGTCGTTTTCCATTCAATGCCCGCCTTTCAGGTTGTCCCTCACGTGTACCCTAATCGCCCGTGACATGGCGTTGAGTGCTTTCCAGAACAGACCTTCATCTTCATCCTCAAGTCCTTGTAGTGCAACATGCATTTACCACTCCGCTGACGTCCGTAAAGAACCTGGTCGGCGAACCGTCTATAAATTGGTTAGCCGGACTTAGTCTTCATTCTATAAAATACTGCAATACTGCCGATTAATAATGGTGATTTCACTATTTAAATTCATAATAAATTAATTCAGACTGTCCATAATATGACAAAAAGCAAGTTTTTATCATACCGTAATTTTAATTTTGTACCAATTTTCCAAATGTAACAAGATTTTATGTCAACCGGCAACGCTATTGAACATTCGGGAGTAATAGAGAACGTAAGCGATGACGGTATCAGGGTACGGTTCACATCCGTATCTGCCTGTGCTGCCTGTCATGCCAAGGGTGTATGCTCAGCCTCCGACATGGAGGACAAGGAAGTCAACGTGCCCAATACGGGTGGTGATTTCCATACCGGCGATGCTGTCACTGTCATGATGAAGTCATCTTTAGGCACAAAGGCTGTTTTAATCGGTTACGTCTATCCGTTTATCATCCTGCTGGTTGTCTTGCTTATTCTAAACGGCATAGGTGTGCCTGAGCTCAGGTCCGGTCTTATTTCACTGGGAACGCTGGTCCCCTATTACCTCATTATATATTTGATTCGCCATACGATCGACCGCAGTTTTGCTTTTACCATCAGAAAGTCCCTTTAATATGAGCAATATCGTTTTATATACCGTTATTTCACTGAGCACCATCGGTGTAGTGGCTGCAGTTATCCTGTATTTTGTTGCGCAGAAGTTCAAAGTTTACGAAGATCCGCGTATCGACCTGGTAGAAGCAGAGCTGCCTTCTGCCAACTGCGGGGGATGTGGTTTTGCCGGGTGCCGGAATTTTGCCGAGGCGCTTGTCAAGTCGGACACCTTCGATGATCTGTACTGTCCTGTCGGAGGGAACGACACCATGAGCAAGCTGGCGACCTTGCTTGGTCGCGAGGTGGTGACCCAGGATGCCCGGGTGGCGGTTGTCCGGTGTAACGGACGTCCCGAATTCCGCCCGAGAACCAACCAATATGACGGAGCCCTCTCGTGTGCCATTGCTCACAGCCTTTATGCCGGTGAAGGCGGCTGCCCCCATGGTTGCCTGGGTTGTGGCGACTGTGTCGATTCCTGTGATTTTGATGCCATCCACATGAACCCGGAAACCGGCCTGCCGGAGGTAGTCGATGACAAGTGTACGGCTTGTGGCGCCTGCGTGAAAGCCTGCCCGAGAGACATCATCGAGCTCAGGAAAAAAAATCCTAAAGACCGGAAAATATATATCAGCTGCATAAATGAAGAAAAAGGTGCGGTAGCGCGCAAAAACTGTAAAGTGGCGTGCATTGGTTGCGGTAAATGCGTGAAAGTTTGTCCTTTTGATGCCATCACCATGGAAAACAACCTGGCCTACATCGATCCATACAAATGCCGTCTCTGCCGTAAGTGTGTTCCCGAGTGCCCGACCGACGCGATACTCGAGATCAACTTTCCGCCTAAGAAAGAAAAGAAAGCGACAGCTGAAGAAACGCAAAACGCATAATATTAATTAAGCCAGGAGGAAAAACGTGTTAAAAACATTTTCCATAGGTGGTGTCCATCCGGAAGAAAACAAGATTTCGGCCGGCAGCGGACTTCAGGTCCTTCCGCTTCCGGAGATCGTTACCATACCGGTATCTCAACATATCGGGGCACCCGCCAAAGTAGTGGTAAAAAAAGGTGACCAGGTCAAAACCGGGCAGCTTATTGCCGAATCGGCAGGCTTTGTCTCTGCCAATGTTCATTCATCGGTGTCGGGCACCGTGCAGAAAGTCGACCAGTTCACCGATAGCTCGGGTTATCGGCGCATGGCTGTTCAGATCAAAGTGGAGGGTGACGAGTGGATTGAAAGTATTGACCGTTCGGACGAGCTGAAAAAAGACATTCCTTATTCCGGCGAGGAGATCATCCAGAAGATCAATGCGGCCGGAATGGTCGGCCTCGGTGGTGCCACTTTCCCGTCGCATGTAAAGCTAAGCCTGCCCGGGGGCAAAACGGCCGAGTACCTGGTTATCAATGGGGTAGAATGCGAGCCTTACCTGACAGCAGATCATGCCCTGATGCTCGAGAGAGGACCTGAGCTGATGGTGGGTATCAGGATCATGATGAAAGCACTGA
>DASQZK010000487.1:0-4591 GCA_035638735.1 Bacteroidales bacterium | reverse complement strand
ACCACCAGTCCGGTCACGATGGTTGCAAATGAGGGCGTTTTAAATCTTGGGTGAATGCGGGCAAACACTTTGGGGAGAAGACCATCACGGCTCATGCTCATCCATATCCTGGGCTGACCGAGCTGAAAAATAAGCAATACGCTGGCCATGGCAATGAGCGCTGTAAAAGCAACAGCACCGCTGATCCAGTCGAGCCCTACCTTACGAAAAGCAAACGACAGGGGATCACCCACTTCAAGTTGATTATACTTCACCATGCCGGTCAAAACCAGTGCTACCAGTACGTAAAGAACGGTCGAGATCAACAGCGCCAGGAATATGCCCCGCGGCAGATCCCTTCGTGGGTTCTTACACTCTTCGGCGGTGGTCGAAATAGCATCAAAACCTATGTAGGCGAAGAATACCGCCGACACGCCTTTTAAAACCCCGGTAATGCCATTGGGGGCAAACGGATGCCAGTTGTCGGGTTTGACATAAAACGAACCGATCATAATAAACGTGAATATGATCAGGAGTTTTATTCCGACCATGATATTGTTTGCCGTTCTCGATTCCTTGATCCCTATAAAAACGACGCCGGTAATGATGATCACAATCAACAAAGCCGGTATGTCGGCAATAAGATGCAGACTGCCAATGGTGGGTGCGGATTCCCATGCATGATAACCTTCCCGTGTAAAAAATGGCAGTGATTCGAGGGAATGACCGGAAGACAGGGCCGTAACAGCTTCTTTATGAGCTTTAAAAGCGGTAAAATAATCAATGGTCAGAAATTCGGGAACACGAAAACCAAAGCCATGCAAAAACTCCGTAAGGTAATCGGACCACGAAATGGCCACAGCAATATTCCCTATCGCATACTCCAGCAGAAGATCCCAGCCTATGATCCAGGCTATTAACTCGCCAAATGAATAGTAGGCATACGTATACGCACTGCCCGACACGGGAACTCTTGAGGCAAATTCGGCATAACACAGTGCCGAGAAGCCACAGGCAATGGCGGTAAATATAAACAATACCGAAATGGCCGGTCCACCAGTAGCCGCGGCCGTGCCAATGGTAGAAAAAATACCGGCCCCAATTATGGCGGCAATACCAAAGGCAGCCAGGTCCCTGACTGTCAGACTCCTGTTTAACGTGTTCAACCCGGCTTCACCTTCCGAATCGGGGAGAATATCCTGAATAGACTTTTTTCTGAATAAGGTTGATTTTTGCATGTATGACCAGTTTGTGGAAGATCATCGCTCTCATTAATGAAGACCGAAAAATACAATTTATCTGCTGAGGAATGAAACAAATAGTAAGGAAACAGGGTTTTCGCCTCCTTTATTCCTTCGCTCTTACATCTGAAATAAGGATGCGTAAATCATTCTTTGCTAATTTAAAAAATATTCCGATTGAAGGTGAAAAACGCCAAAACTGACATATCTCAACTTGTAAACGAAGGGCACTAACATCTGCCACTCCAGGGATACCTCACAGAAATTTTTGTTCAAAAGATCTTAAATCCGGATACCGTCCGGTTTAGAACTAATTTATTTTCAAACCAGGGGTTTTTTAACATAATTTTTGTAATTTGTCAATCCCTAACTATAACTACCCGATATGGACGATACAAAACTCTGGAAAGATTTTGTAAGCGGCAATCGTAAAGCATTTTCAGCGATATTCCTGGATCATTATGACACATTATTCTCCTATGGCGTGAAATTGTGCGGTGACAAAGACATGGTCCAGGATTGCATCCAGGACCTCTTTCTGAAACTCTGGAAAAACCATGCAGCCCTCAAATCACTTAACCATATTAAGCCTTACCTCCTGCGTTCACTCCGCAACCAGATCATCGACACGCTTAAATTACGGTCGAAGCTCAAATTTTATAATCTTAACGCCATTATCGATTTCAAGGTAGAATTCACAGGTGCTGATTTTTCATACGATCTTCAAGCCACGGAAGACCGGAGAAAAAAAGTCGCAGAAAGCCTGAACAAGCTTAGCCCGCGGCAACGCGAGGTTATATACCTCCGGTATTTTGAAAACCTCGAATTCAGTATTATCTCCCAGGTTATGGATATGAATGTTCAATCGGTCCGAAATATCCTGCAGCGTGCAAAATCATCGTTGAAAGAAAAGATGATCATGCGTTAACTGCCTGGCAGGGATAAGATTTTTGGCCTGTACATTATTACTTCCAGGATACCACAACCTCTTTATTTTATTTTTTTTACTTTTTTTTCGTGGGGGTGAGTATAAACAGCCGTATTTCTGGTATTACAGGTATACATGTTTAAACTACCTGATGGAAGATTTTATTCTCAACGATTCTTTTCGCGAATTTGTCGCCGGCGATAATAAGCAAGCTGTCGATTACTGGATGAAGTGGATCGAACAACACCCCGAGAGTGTGGATGAGTTTAACGAGGCCATAGAAACAGTAACCATTTTACTGAAAGCCCGGGTTATAAAAAATAAAGATGAAAAGGAAAAATCACTCAATATACTTCTCCACACTATCGATTCGATAGAAAAACCGCGTCATAATCCCATGTACCGCATTTCGCAGGCGGGCTGGATGAAGATCGCCGCAGTGCTGTTGACGGGACTTTTCATTACCGTTTTTTTATCTGTCAGGAACCTTCATAAGGCAATTGCCCCCGGGCAGGCCGTTTTCAGTGTCATCGTTCCCGAAGGCGAAAAGTCACAGATCATCCTTTCAGACTCTACAAAAATTTGGATTAATTCAGGCAGCAAGCTCACTTACCCAGCCACTTTCGGAAAAGCCACCCGTGAAGTCTACCTTGAAGGTGAAGCCTTCTTCGACGTGACCCATAATGATAAACTACCTTTCGTGGTTACAACCAATGAGATACTAATAAAAGTTCTCGGAACCAGCTTTAACGTAAAATCCTATGCAGATGAGGGTACTGTTGAAACCACAGTCGTTAGAGGGAAGGTACGGATAGACAGCCGGACACACGAGAAAACCGTTTTTCTAAGTCCGAACGAAAAAGCCATTTTTCATAAAGAGAAAAGAGAAATGGAAGTCACCAGTCCGACTGCCAAAATTCCAATGAAGACAAAAGAGATTGATCTAAAAAACCTGCCAATGCCAGTAACCATAAGGAAGGTAAATCCCGAACCGATCACCTCGTGGAAGGACCAACATCTTATCTTCTCTGATGAAACGCTTGAAGATATGATTGTTCGCATGGAACGCTGGTATGACGTTAAGATCGTATTGAAAGACAACAACTTAAAGACACAGCGGTATACCGGGAAATTCGTACATAATGAAACCATTTACCAGGTTCTTGAAGCTATCGAGATGACAACACCCATTGATTACGAAGCCGGTGAGGGACAAATTTTTATCTATAACTCTAAAACCCATAATTCTAACTAACATAAAAACGATCATGCCTATGGAAATTTAACAGCGGACTAACCAACTCTAAAATGCAAAGAGACCGAAGAATGCGGCCACATTCCCCGGTCTCATAATGTGAAAATAACCCTGGTGTATCAACAATGGAAGTACGCACCAGGTATGTTCAACCATTAATCATTCAAAAATATGATAAAATTACCTATTTTATGTAATTTCTTGGATAAGAATTACATATCCAAACTACTAATGATCATGAAACTATTCACCTTCCTGATGATCGTTGCCACCATGAATCTTTCGGCCGGCGTTTATTCGCAGGATTCGAAGATCAGCCTTAAGCACAGGCAAACAACTCTCGCCGGAATTATTGAAGCCATTGAGACCCAAAGCGAGTTCAGGATTTTCTATAAAACAGACCAGATAGATACGCGGTCTGAAATCCGCCTCGACCAGAAAGAAGGTTCGATAGCTTCTGTGCTGGCTTACGCTCTGGAGGGCAGTGATATAACCTATAAGGTGCTCGATAAGCTTATCGTGCTCACGCCATCCGCCGATGCCAATCAACCGGTGAGTGTAACCGGGATTATTACCGACTCCGAAACGGGCCTGCCATTGCCAGGGGTAAACATCCTGGTTGACGGCACCAATAAAGGGGCCATATCCGATGCTGAAGGGAAATACACCATTGAAGCACCAAATGCCAATGCCATCCTTGTCTTTTCATTTATCGGTTATACACAGAAAAGAGTCGAGATGAATGGCAGGACAAAGATCGATGTTTCTATGGCGCCCGATGTTAAGTCGCTCGATGAAGTCGTGGTTATTGGATATGGTACACGCTCAAAAAGGGACGTAACCACGTCTATCTCGTCGGTTGACGCCGCACAACTTGAGAAGAGTGTGTCCATGTCGCCCGACCTGGCCATGCAGGGTAGAATGACCGGTGTGCTGGTAACCGGAAACAGCGGTAACCCGATGGATAGGCCTACTGTCCGGATCCGGGGTGTGAATACCTGGGGTGTTTCATCCCCTTTGTATGTCATCGACGGTATCCCCATCACGGAATTGGGCTCGGGTATCGAAGGTCAGGAAAACGCCAGGGTAGCCGACGTCAGGGGGCCAATTAATATTATGACACTTATCGATCCCAACGATATTGAATCCATATCAGTACTGAAAGATGCTTCAGCGGCAGCCATCTAT
>DASQZK010000486.1:0-2112 GCA_035638735.1 Bacteroidales bacterium | reverse complement strand
GGAAACACGTTTTTCTCCAACGAGGTGAAGGAATCCTTATTTCGAAAAAAAGATGTAACGCCAATAAGTAATTCATCTAACAGCTTATCAAGCTCTTCAGGATCTTTTTCAACCTGGTCCAGGTATTGTTCAAACGTTGTTAATTTGTAGATTAGCATGCGTCTGCGAACACGTCTCCGAATGGTACTTTTTTTATATTGAGAAAAATCATGTTTTGTATGAACATTAAGCAAACCGAGCAATTTATCGAGAGATTCTTCATGAATCTCCAGGTTAACATCAAAATCACCATCATCAATTGTTCTCTTTAGTTCGATCAATTGACCAGGTATGTTTTCTAGAGAACATACAAAATCAACCATTCCGGTTTCAATTGCTTTTTGAGGCATTGAGTTAAACTTGGCCGTACTTGGATCCTGAACCATTACAATTCCATCGGCACCCTTAATTTCCTTCAAGCCGAGGATGCCATCTGAACCTGCTCCGGTTAGTATTACAGCTATAACCCTGTCTTTCCATTCAGAAGCCAGGGAACGAAGGAAAAAATCAATTGGCAGGTGGAGACTCCCGGTGTTTTTTACATACTTATGGGTTTTCAACCTGTTTCTTTCAATGCTGATATCATATCCCGGAGGTGCAACATAAACATGATCGGCTTCCATGAGCATGTTATTTTTTATCTCAAGGACCTGTAACTCTGTTTTTCGTTGCAGGATTTCGCGCAGCATACTTACATGATCGGGAGAAAGGTGTTGTATAACGACAAAGATTAAGCCGGTAGGGGGCGGCATATTTCCAAACAGTAATTCCAGTGCATGAATTCCGTCTGCAGAGGCGCCGATCCCTACAATTATGTTTTTTGGAACTGTATTTCTTCTATCCGGCATAAACAGACATCTTATGAATGAGTTCTAATCAGAGATCTTAACAGGGATGAAACTCTTTATCAAAGGTCCCGTTTTGTAACTGCAATATAGTCATAGAAAGTACGGGAAACAATATATTCCTTTTTGATAAAGAGAAGTTCTTTTCCTGGGGTTTTAGTTGTGTGCAATTGGAAGAATCGGTCTCATATCGTGGTCTCAAAGAAAATGAATTTTGCGAGAACCTTAGAGTTTCAGGCATACGGTCTTGTTAATGTATCTGCATTCCCGTTACTGAACTATCTATCCATCATTTGGCTCTTTTGCAGAAATGTTGAAAATTCGCATTGAGCAGTCCGGGAAATTTTTACAAAGGACGGCGTTTTAACTGCCCCAAAAAATAATCCGGCAAAATTTCCGGAAGGGGAGGGTATCTGGTTTTTTGCAGCTCAGAAAGATCTTTTCAACATTTGTATAAGTGTAACCAGGCAGGTGGTCAAATTGTTTTATTTATAGGAAAAAATGCATGGAGGGCACGGTTGAAATTACAGCAGTAATGAGTCTGATATAAAAAGCATGGGAAACGATAAGAGTAGTAGTGTTTCCCACACTTTTCGAACGATTTCTATAAGTGTTGCCGTTGACTTCCGGTTTTGACTGAAGCGTTTTTCTTAAATCGGTTTCCCGTTTTTCAGCACATATTTCTCAGCCTCTACATTCCAAAGGCCGCCATTGGCTTTAACCAACTCATCGAGTTCGGCAAAGAAGGGATCGTTTTTACCTTTTTCTTCGAAATCGTCGATGGCTGTAAGTGGGAGGCTGATATTGGTATAGATGAGTTTTTTACCGCCTGGGATATGGGGGAGGTTTTTCGTTGTTTCGATCACGGCATCGAGGCCGCCGATATGAGTGATCATGCCGGCAGGGTTAATGCTTCCTTCAGCCATCATCAGAAGCGATTCTTTCATGTCGGCGGTATTACCGCCGCTGGTACCCGTGATATGGGTGAAGGCATAATGAACGTTGTAAAAGTTCAGTTCAGCCTTGAATTCCGGATTGGCCGGTCCGGCGAAGAAATTCATACAGCCATCGAAGCCCAGGATGGCATCGGCCTGTTCAACGACCGGTTTAACGGGGGCAAAAACGAAAGCATCGTCATATCCTTTACCGTCGGTGAGTGAACGGAGGTATGCAGCCGCGTCGTCATGTTCAGCAGTATTGACATATTGCAGGGTAATGCCGTGTTTTT
>DASQZK010000485.1:0-7982 GCA_035638735.1 Bacteroidales bacterium | reverse complement strand
AAATGATTCCGGAATCCTGGTCATGCTGCTGTACATGGGGGTATAGCACGATGTGGCGGCATCGTCGACGCCGAACCACAAAATGCCACCGATTTCGTCAGGAAGCCAGTTTCTGGCCTCCGCGACGAAAGAGAATCCTGTCTGCTGGGTGGCCGTAGCCCTCTCATTACAGTAAACGTGAGTGCTGTCTCCTTTAACCGACCAGTCCAGAGGTCTCCATCGGTACGGGCGGTGAAAAGGTCCGGCTCCTGCATCTTTGCGCATATCCAGCGGTGTGCCTTCAAGGTGATCGCGCATAAACGACATCATATCACGATTGGTGATCTTA
The DNA here is from genome assembly GCA_035638735.1 of Bacteroidales bacterium. GTDB lineage: Bacteria > Bacteroidota > Bacteroidia > Bacteroidales > DASQZK01. The sequence goes on along the minus strand of DASQZK010000485.1, from coordinate 7,654 downwards.
CGATCGGGCTTGATCCACAGTGGCATGCGGGTGGAAAGATCATGCCCGGTAACGTAATCCCAATACTTATCCATACCCTTACTCACCTTGTTGAAAAATGTCCACACCCTCAGGTCACAAAACCGGGCCCCGCCAAAATCAACAGGAGCGTATGTGTCGGAAAAGCTGAAATCTTTGTCTTTGCCATCAAACCAGCCGTTCTTTCGGGCAACATCAATAACATCTGCTGCATAGACGGTTGAAATGTCCGGCTGAAATATCTTATCAATATGCTTTGATGATATGGACGTTTTGCCGTCATCAAGGGGGAAGGTCTGTATGCGTGCCTGGTTGGCATGACCGGAAACATAGCCGTCCGGAATACGTCGTGCAACCCACAAAGCACCAGTGTTGCCATCACCTTTCCCTGTCATCTCAAGAATCCATACTTCATTCGGATCGGCTATTGAAAAGGATTCCCCTTCACTGTAATACCCGTATTGCGCTACAAGTGAAGTCATGGTCTTTATAGCCTCGCGTGCATTGCTGGCCCTTTGAAGGGTGATGTACATTAATGAGCCATAGTCGATCAATGCGCTGTGATCTGCCAGTTCCCTCCCTCCAAACGTCGTTTCACCAATGGATACCTGGTGCTCATTCATATTTCCAACAACGGAATAGGTATGCCTGACCTGGGGAATCTGCCCCAGATATTTGTTGGTGTCCCACTCGTATACGTCAAGCATGCTTCCTGCCGGGTAATCTTTTGCCGGCCAGAAATACAATTCACCATATAACACATGCGAATCTGCAGCATAAGTAATCATTGTCGATCCTGTTGCCGATGCACCCCTGGTGACAAGATAGTTGGTGCACGATTTTACTTCCGTTGACAATGACAATGATAATAGGATGGTCAGTGCCAAAACTAATGATCTGTACGTTTTCATATTTATTACAGTTTTGTTTTCATGCCGATGTTTCTAACCGATCAACGATTCTTTTAGCCATCTTTCAACCTGTTGAAACGACATCTTACTTTTCATTTTAGCCAAAAATAATCAATAATCTCTCATTGAAAGGGGAGCCGATAATATATTTTACATATTTTAAAACAGTTCATCCCCTTTTTGACAAGGGGTTGTTTAGATGTTTTAAATTAAAAGCATCCCCCCCTTAAAAAATGTTAAATTTTCTTAAATGATAGGCAAAATATAAAAAATCCCCTTATATTTGCACTGTGATTAAACAAACAGCAGGTTCTTAACATTATCATAATATAAAATTTAAACGCTCTTAATGCATAATTATTGGAACAGTTGTATTTTTGTAGTGCATTTAAAAATCGAACAAATAAAAACTGGTACAAAATTTGATCAGTACAAAATAAAAAAAGGGTTAGACCGTTTAAAGAGTTAGTAGTTTTAGTTAGTAGTTTAGTTGGTAGTTTTAGTTAGTAGTTTGAGAAGAAAGGATGCGCTGTGAAGCGCATCTTTTTTTTTCTTATACCATGAATTTCAGAATGTTCTCCCGGTCGTCATTATCCAGTTCCCGGGCAGCGCCTGTACACTCATTTTCATTCATCAACTTCAGAATATCATCATAACTTTCTTTTGGCAGACCGCCTTCCGATAACCGGACAGGGCTTCCAAGCACACTGAAAAAGGCTTCCAGTCCTTCGATGGCTGCGTCAGCATCTTCCTTACCGAATAATTGGCTGCCCAGCTGTGCAATTCTGTCAGGTATCCGGTTCTTCATGTTCCGAAGCCATGCCGGGTACACAATTGAAAGAGTAGCCCCGTGAGGCATATCATACAGGAAGGAAAGGACATGACCAAGCGCATGAACGCCCCAGTCGCCGTTGAGCCTGCCATAGCTGGTCAGCCCGTTGAGCGCATTGGTGGCAGCCCACATAATCCTGGCTCTTAGGTCATAGTTTTCAAGGTCCTTCATGAGCATGGGACCATATTCCATACCTTCCTTTATGATGGCCTCAACAAAACGATCTGATAAACTGGCATCCCCATCGCCAAAGTAGGCTTCGAGACAATGGGCTGTAAGATCAACAATGCCATAGGCTGTATAATTGGCAGGCACCGATTTGGTATATGCGGGATCGAGAAATGAATGGGCCGGGAACAACCTTTCGTGACGGTACCCGATTTTCTCCCGTGTACCCGGATTTTGCAATACGGCTACCGGGTTCATCTCAGTTCCTGTTGCGGCCAGCGTAAGTACGGCAATTAAAGGTATGGCTGATACTGGCTTAACCTTCATCTTCATAACATCCCACGCACTGGCCCCCGTTGCAATGCACACCGCTGTAATCTTTGCCGAGTCAATAACACTTCCGCCGCCTATGGCAACAATAAAATCAATATCATTCTCAATTCCGGTTTTTGCTGCGGCATCGACATCTTCCGCTAGTGGATTGGGTTTAATACCATTGTACTCAAAAATGGCTATTCCTGCCGATTCAAGTTGTTTTTTCGTATCGGTATAACTACCGTTTTTAAGTACCGAGCCTTTGCCATATATGAGCAGGGCTCTTTTTCCAAGTCGACTGCCGGCTTCGCCAAGCTGTTCTACGCAGCCTTTCCCAAAGTGAAGCGCTGTGGGAATGTGAGCAAGAAAATTTTCCATAAAATCCTGTTAAAGTGAATTATTGATTAGATGTTATTGGGTAATGATTATGCCTGCCAAACATATCACAAATGACAGTCCCGGACAATCAAACCTGTCTGCAAAGATATACGAATTAATTTTCCCTTCCAGGCCAGATGATGATACCGCCGGAATTGTCCGATGATGCGCCCGTCACCGATGACAGGCAGTTATTCTCTCCCAGCATCCTGAGCAAGCCCAGAAAAGCGAATACAATAGCTTCTTTAAAATCAATCAGTGCCTCGCCGGGGATGACGATCTCATGAGCATTTTGCTTTCTGAGTAATTCCATGAGATAGGTGTTCCTGGCGCCTCCGCCTGTAACAAGTATCCGTCCTGCTTCCCTTCCGCCTAATACCCTGTTGACCTGGGTGATGATGTGCTCGTAAAATGTCCTCAGGAGATCTTCCGGATTTTCATCCCTGGCGGCCAGCAGGGGCATGATGTCCTTCTCCAGGAATTCCCTGCCCGTCGATTTAGGTGGCGGCAACAGGTAAAAAGGTAGGTCATTTAATGCCGAAAGAAGTCCGGGAATGATTTTCCCTTTCCTTCCCGACGCCCCGTTGTGGTCGTACCCCTGTCCGAGGCGTGAAGAAAGATGATTGAGAACGGTATTGGCGGGACATATATCGAAGGCAATCCGTTCGCCATCAGCATTGTTGTATGAAATGTTAGTGAAGCCACCGATATTAAGGCATGACTCGAAATCACCGAATAGTAATCGGTCGCCGGCAGGAACAAGCGGAGCGCCCTGACCCCCCAGACTGATATCGCGGCTTCGGAAATCGTAGATAACCGGTTTTTCGGTAACTGCTGCAAGATCATGCCCGTTGCCTATCTGTAGTGAGTAACCCAGGTCGGGCCGGTGAAAAACAGTATGTCCATGTGAAGCTATGAATGAAGGATCACCACCATTCTCACTCAGGAAATCCTGGCAGATCGCACCAAGGTATTTCCCGTAATTATGGTCGAGCTCAACAAGTTCGGCAGCTTTCATGGTATATGACCTTGCCAGGAGTTCTTTCCATGAATCAGTGTAATGGACGGTCTTTCCGCCGATAAGGCGGTATTCCCACTGGCCGTTGCTGTTTGCGAATTCGCACAATACTACGTCAACACCGTCGAGCGAGGTGCCCGACATGAGGCCCATGCAATGGTATTTTTCTTTCTTTGGTTTCATCTACCTGTAAAATGTGGTATGATAAATAGCTGTATTTCCGGTATTGTCATCGACGTAAAGCTCAAGCTCGTGCGAATGGTCGGAATTTCTGAAACGGACAGGATCGAAGCGGTAATACAGCATGTCGTTTTTTGGATCATATTCAAACAAAACCCACGAATTATCAATATAGCCTTCATAAGTAGCGATTCCCGACAGTTCATCCTTGATCCTGAACCGGATGCTGCCCGTGTTTCTCATATCTTTTCCCGGATTTATGTTTAACGGCTTGATAACCGGAGGGAGTGTGTCAGCTTCCAGAGTATAGTTACCAAATTCCCTTATCCCTGTCGTGATCCGGCCTGATTTCACCTCACCGCCTTCCCACTCCGGGCTTCCTTTCGCCGGCAGGTATACGATACCTGTTTTTGAAAGCAGCCTTTCGGGAATATTGCCGGCACCCATGGTAAGCGTTGAATATTTCTGAAGGGGGACTTCTTCGGAATGTATGTGATGGATATAAGGATAGAAGCTATTTCCCGTACTGTCATAACTGTAACTAAAGTCCGTATTTTCATATAACGATCCTTCGGGGATAGTCAGATGCATTAGCCGGTTCGAAAAGTCGTTGACCTGGTACCACTTGAAGTGATGTGTGTTGTTCTCAGAAATGGTATCATCAGTGGTTTCATCCAGACCGGCGTCCATCAGTTTAAATTCAAGGGAAGACTTGTTACCGTAAGCATCTTGCGCAACAATACGTATGTCGTCGGTATGGCCGGGCTGGGAAGGTATTATTCCATCGCGAAAATCAAGCTTGTTCATGGAAAGTCGCTCACCCGGCTCACGGAAGAGATCATGGGTTCGCCTCCTGGTGAGCGCTTTAAGAGAATAATCCGTATGCGCATTGATATAACGGCTCTCGGCAAAGCTGAACTGGTCGGTCTGGAAATGATACACGGCTTTACCGTTCACAAATACCTCCAGAGAGTAAATGCCACAGCGATTTGACGAGCCATTCAGGTAATCGTAACATTCGATACCCAGTCCCACCGGCAGGGAGGACGCGATGACATTACCCGCTTTAATCCTGTATACCCCGTTTTCCCCAGACAGATCATATTCCCGGCGCGACACCGGGACCCGGTCCTTGCCGTCACCGTTCATTCCATAAACAAAAAGGGAGTATAGGCGGGGCGGCACGTTGTCCTTTATGGGGAAACCATACCGGAGTACATTTTGCGGGTACTGTTTCGCTGTGCTGCGTATCTCAAAATGGAGGTGTGGACCTCCCGAACTACCAGAATTTCCGGACAAAGCGACAACCTCACCTTTTTTGACAGGTAATTCTCCCGGCGACGGGTAAATATCAACCTCATGCACATGGTTGCGATACTGGTAGGACTTAACGTATTGATCGATCTGCTCGTCGTAGGCACTCAGGTGACCAAAAACAGATGTGTAACCGCCTGGGTAATTTATGTACAGGGACCGCCCGTACCCGTTGGTCTGAATTTTTATCCTCGACACATAACCGTCCTCGATAGCATGCACCTCCTTCCCGGTTACCCCCTGGGTCTTGATGTCAATACCCGAGTGAAAATGATCGGTTCTCAACTCGGCAAAATTACCACTCAGATACAAGGGGATGTCAAGGGGAACCCTGAACGTATTTGGAATAGGGGGGTATTGTGCATTTGTGTTATCAAACATCATAACGACTAACAGCAGCAAGATCAAGCGCCTCATAAGTGAAAATATTGAAATTAGTACTATTGAAAACGAATGTAAAACTAAAATATTCCGGGCAGTAGTGGAAAAATGAAATGGGATTTTTTTATTTATGAAAGCAGTGTTATATTTGTAATATCTATTCTCGGGTTATGAATGCAGAACAAATTGAAATACTTGGAACACTCCGTGCGAAGGTTAAAGAATTGATGAGCATCTGTGATGCCGGGAAGATGGAGAAGGACGTGTTACAAAAAGAGAACGCCAGGTTAACTCGCCAATTAACCGTTAAAGATAAACGGATTGACGAACTGGAGCACAAATACAATAATTTAAGAATTGCCAGGTTACTTGTAACTGATGGCGAAGACGTTCACGAAGCGAAAATTAAAGTGAACAGGATTGTGCGGGAAATTGATAAATGTATTGCTCTTTTAAACAGATAGGGGTTGTTAATGGATGAGAAGCTGTCCATAAAAGTAAATGTAGCCGAAAGATACTATCCCCTCAGGATAGAGCGGGATGATGAAGAGATGATAAGAAGGGCAGCCAGGATGATTAATGAGAAAGTATTACAATATAAGCAGAAGTACGTTGATAAGGATACTCAGGATTTTATAGCCATGGCTGCTTTACAGTTTGTTATTAAGTTGATAGAGAGTGAGAACCGTGCAGATTCATTACCATTGGACGAAAGTCTGCGCGAGATGACTAACGAGCTGGATGCTTTTATTAAAAAGAGTAATAGCGTTCTTTAAAATACATAAGAAATTAAGAGTTTGCCCGCATTGTTTCTTCAATTCATTTGTGAAACTCAACAGTTAAAACATTGGAGCCGCGCTCAGACTGATTAGAGCAGGCCGCAACCCTTCGGGGATCTGCCTTTGGCAGACAGCGGAAGCTCGACTCGGACTGGCAGTTCCAACCATGTCAATATGGGGTTTTAATAAATCTTGGAGAAACCTTGCGGGTTTTTTATATACAAACGTTTAAGTGTAGGAACCATGAGTGAAATCATAATTTCAATCATTTCCGCTATCACCGTCTGGAATGTGGCTACCGGCCTCATCGGCGTGCTGGCTGGAGGAGTAGTTTCCTACTTTGTTTTCAATATCGCTCTGAAAAAGAAAAATGAAAATATTATCAGGGAAGCGAAAACAGAGGCCGAGGTCATCAAAAAAGACAAGATCCTCCAGGCAAAGGAAAAATTTCTCCAACTCAAAGCGGAACATGAGAAAATGATCAACGAGCGCAACGCCAAACTTGCGCAAAAAGAAAATGCCTTCAGGCAAAGGGAAACTCAACTATCCCAAAAACAGGAAGAAGTTCAACGCAATAGCCACGACCTTAATGCCATAAGGGAAAACCTTAGCATGCAGCTTGAAGTGGTGGAAAAGAAAAAAGACGAGCTGGAAAGAGTTCACAGGCAACAGGTTGAACAGCTTGAAGCCATCTCCGGGCTATCTGGTGAAGAAGCAAAAGCCCAGCTTATCGAGTCCCTGAAAGACGAAGCCCAACATGAAGCCATGTCATACATTAGCGAAATTGTTGAAGAAGCTAAAATGACATCGCGGAAAGAAGCCAAAAAAATTGTCATTGAAACCATCCAGCGTGTAGCCACCGAACAGGCTATCGAGAATTCTGTTACCGTATTCAATATCGATTCCGATGAACTTAAAGGCAGGATCATTGGTCGTGAAGGTCGCAATATTAGAGCTCTTGAGGCATCTACCGGTGTTGAGATCATTGTTGACGATACCCCGGAAGCGATCATCCTCTCCGGGTTCGACCCCGTACGACGCGAAATTGCCAGGCTGGCTCTCCATCAGCTGGTATCTGACGGTCGGATCCATCCGGCCCGTATCGAAGAAGTGGTCGATAAAACGAAGAAACAGATCGAAGAAGAAATCGTCGAAGTCGGAAAACGAACGGCTATCGATCTCGGTATCCATGGCCTCCACCCGGAACTAATCAGGCTGATCGGGAAAATGAAATACCGTTCATCATACGGTCAAAACCTCCTTCAGCATTCACGCGAAGTGGCTAACCTCTGCTCAATTATGGCATCCGAACTGGGTCTTAATGCCAAGATGGCAAAACGGGCCGGACTGCTTCACGATA
>DASQZK010000484.1:0-8263 GCA_035638735.1 Bacteroidales bacterium | reverse complement strand
GAGAAAGATGTATGAACCGTATTTCTTTGAAAGCAGGAGGGAGTTTTTGCCTATCCAGCCCAGTCCGGCCCGCGTTGCCCAGGCATGTTCCATTACCGGGGCAGAATCGACAAAGGCCCGGCCTGTAGTGCCAGGTATGAGCTCGCCAATATACACCAGCAACTTTTTCAGTTTCTTCCTGGCAACCTTGTGATAATCCCTGCCGTATGCATACCGCGAAATAACGGGGGCAGAAGGATCATCCTGCATCCGCGGATTATAATAGTTGAGTAAGACAGAAACAACGGTTTTTGCCCCGGGGAGGAGCCGGGTGGGATCGATGCGTTTTTCAAGGTTATTTTCCATCCACGACATGCCGGCATGCCGGCCTTTACCGAGCCATTCAACAAGGACATCCGAATCTTTCCCGAGCTTTTCGGCCCGGGCAAAACCACAGTCGCTAAAGCCCAGTTCACGGGCTTTGTCCCTGATACGACCCGTATATGTTGTTGTCGTGTTCAAAGCCGGATTACATCAGCCCCAGTTCGAGCCTGGCCTCATCGGACAGCATCGACTGATCCCAGGGGGGGTCGAACGTGAGGGTGATCGTTGCTTTCTGAACGCCTTCAATCTCACTAACCTGCCTCTCGATATCCTCAAGAAGATGATCAGCTACCGGACAATTCGGAGCCGTCAGCGTCATGGTGATCTCAACATTGTGATCATCATCCACCTCGATTTCATAAATGAGACCCAGCTCGTAAATGTTTACCGGAATTTCCGGGTCGTATATATTTTTAAGAGTCCTGACAATTTCAGTCTCAATATCTATGATTGTCTTTTCAGCCATATCATTCATATTAGTATCTCCTTTCACCTTATCAGCGTATTAACAATCGGTCTACGCGTTATGTTTTGCCTGGTAGGCAAGGGCATACAGTTTCATTTTTTTTACCATGGAGACCAGTCCGTTGGAACGTGTGGGGGAGAGGTTTTCCTTCAACCCGATCTTGTCGATGAAATACAGGTCGGAATTCACAACTTCCGAAGCCGGCTGGCCTGAAAGCACCCTGATGAGCAAGGCAACAATGCCTTTGACGATGATGGCATCACTTTCGGCCGTATACCTCATGATTCCGTTATCGTACTCGGCATGGAGCCAGACTTTCGACTGGCAGCCACTAATCAGGTACTCGTCGGTCTTGAATTTCGGATCAACGGCAGCCAGTTTATTACCAAGCTCGATGAGGTAATTATACCTGTCCATCCAATCGGTGAAAATGGAAAATTCTTCTACCAGCTGATCTTGTATTTCATTAATGGTCATAATGTTATTCATTTAATCTGCAAAGATAAAAAATAGTGCACAAACGCCTGCGCCGGTTCTTGTGACAGTCTGATTACCTCAGCATGGACGATGCTTTTTCAAGCGCATCGGCCAGGATGTCGATCTCTGCCTCTGTATTATAGAACACCATTGAAGCCCGTATTGTGCCTGAGATATTAAAATGATCCATCACCGGTTGCGTGCAATGTGTGCCCGTTCTGACGGCTATCCCCATTTTATCGAGGATCATACCCACATCGTACGGGTGGATACCATCCAGAAGAAACGACAGGACGGAAATCTTTTGCGGGGCATTTCCATAAATGGTAAGACCGGGTATTGCCCCGAGCTTTTTGGAGGCATATTCCAGTAAATCCTTTTCGTGTGCAGCGATAAGATCGAGCCCTGTATTCTGTACATAACGTATGGCTTCAGCCATCCCTATGGCCCCGATATAATTGGTCGTGCCGGCTTCAAACTTGAATGGCAGCACATTATAAGTGGTTTTTTCAAACGTGACACAGTCTACCATGTCGCCACCACCCTGGTATGGTGGTAATTCCTCGAGCAGTTTTTCCTTGCCGTAAAGAACACCAATACCATTGGGCCCGTAAATTTTATGCCCCGAGAATGCATAATAATCCACATCCAGATCTCTTACATCTACCTTTCCGTGCTGAATAGCCTGGGCTCCGTCGAGCAGCACAGGCACTCCGTTCTCATGGGCAATACTGATGATCTCCTTAACCGGGTTAACCGTGCCAAGCGAGTTGGAAACATGAACCATGGCCACAAGGCGGGTTCGGTCGGTGAACATACGCTTGTACTCATTCATGACGAGCTCCCCGTTTTCGTCGAACGGCACCACCCTGAGTTTTGCCTTTTTGCGTTCGCACATCATCTGCCAGGGAACGATATTGGAATGGTGTTCCATCTCCGAGATGATGATCTCGTCGCCTTCGCCAAAATACTTTTCACCAAACGAAAAAGCCATGAGGTTCAGCGAGCCGGTAGCTCCGCTGGTGAAAATAATCTCGTTTGTATTCCCTGCATTAATGAATGCCCTTACCGTTTCACGGGCTTGCTCATACTCCCCGGTCATCCGGCTGCTGAGGGTGTGAACGCCCCGATGAACAGTGGCATTTTTTTGTTCGTACAATGCGCTTACCCGGTCTATGACAACCTGTGGCTTCTGGGTGGTCGCCCCATTGTCGAAATAAACCAGCGGTTTATTGTAAAGGGTGGTGTTCAGGACCGGGAAGTCTTCCCTTATCTTCTTAATATCCAAACCGGTTAATGCATCCATACTAATCGCACTTCATTTTACAGTTATAGCAGCGGGAAAGCTCACCTCTGAGTCGTTTATCGATCAGTTCATCGGTTCTTTCCTTCAGCGCAGGTATGTTGATCTTCGAAACCACCTCGTAAGCAAAAGCATACATGAGCAGGAGCAGGCTTTCTTTCTCGGGGATTCCCCTGGATCGCAGGTAAAACAGGGCGTCCTGGTCAAGCTGGCCAACGGTTGCACCGTGCGAACACTTCACATCATCAGCATAAATTTCGAGCTGGGGCTTCGAGTTCATTTTGGCATCGTCGCTAAGCAGGATGTTGTTATTTTTCTGGTAGGCAATCGTCTTCTGGGCATCTTTCCATACATGGATTTTACCGCTGAAAGCTCCGGTGGCCTTGTCGTCGAGGATACCCTTGTAGAGCTGGTTGCTCATGCAGTTGGGCTTCAGGTGGTTGATGTAGGTGAAATTGTCGACATGTTGTTCCTGGTCGGCCAGGAAAAGCCCGTAAGAATGGTTCTCACAACCCTCACCGTCGAGGTATACCCTTAGGTTATTGCGTATCGATCCGCCATGGAGTGTGATCACGTTGGTGGTAGCCCTGCTGTCACGCGCCTGGTAGATGTAAGAATTCGTGACCTGGACGGAATTGTTATGTTCGTTTTGCATCCGGGTAATGTCGAGCGCGGCATTTTGCCCTACATAGGCTTCTGTCATCGAATTGGTCACAAATGGCACACCGCTCAGGGTGTGATCGCAGATAACCACATCGAGGCTACTGTTTTTTCCCAGTATAAAAAGATTTCGATGCTGATCGAGCAGCTTTTTATTGGAATGGAGCAGGTTGATTATCTGGAAAGGCTTGTCGGACCTGACGTTATCGGGGACATAAATGAAAATGCCATCCTGTGCAAAGGCCGTATTTAAAGCGGTGAGAGCTTCAGTCTTATAATCGGCATATTTAGCGTAATGCTTTTGTACAAGGTCTGGGTATACCCGTGCAGCTTCATTCATACTGCCATAGACAATACCATTTTTAAGGGTGGTCAGCTTCTCATCTTTCGATTTGTAAAAACTGTTGAGCACGAGAAGTACCGTGGTATCAAGTTCGGGCACATCGCATGTAAAAAGTTCCCCGACGTCCAGTTCGGACTTGCCCGGAAAGGTGACCAGATCGATCTCCCTGTTGAATAATTCTTCAATACGGGTATATTTATAATCTTCAGCCTTCCGTTTCGGAAAACCTAAACGACGGAATGCTTTAAGGGCATCTTCCCTGGTCTCGTTGATGAAATCGGGTGTCTGCGCAAAAATGTCATCCCTGTTTTTGGCATACAGTTCTGTATAAGTGGTCGTCAGATCTTCTACTTTCAGATCGGTGTTCATACTTAGTCCTCTTTAATCAGCTTCAACTTCTTCTTTTAACCATTCATAACCCTTCTCTTCCAGCTTGTAAGCCAGTTCTTTGTTCCCCGACTTAACAATCCTCCCTTTGTAAAGTACATGTACAAAATCGGGAATGATATAATCGAGAAGTCGCTGGTAATGGGTGATTACAATAGTTGCATTATCTTTTCTCCGGAGTTTGTTCACGCCATTGGCTACTATCTTGAGGGCATCAATGTCGAGACCGGAATCCGTCTCGTCAAGTATCGATAACACGGGTTCGAGAAGAGCCATCTGAAAAATTTCGTTTTTCTTCTTTTCACCCCCTGAGAACCCCTCGTTTACCGAACGGTTGGTAAGTTTTGAATCAATGCCGACAATGCTTTTTCTCTCGTGCATGAGCTTTAGGAAATCACCGGCTGAGAGTGGTTCAAGACCCTTGTATTTTCGTTGTTCATTAATGGCGGTTCTCATAAAATTGACCATGCTGACACCAGGAATTTCAACCGGGTACTGGAAACCAAGGAAGATGCCTTCGAGCGCGCGTTCTTCGGGTTCAAGATCGAGCAGGTTTTTACCCTGGTAAGTCACTTTTCCGTCGGTGACGGTCACATAATCCCTGCCAGCCAGTGTGGAAGCCAGGGTGCTTTTGCCTGAACCATTCGGGCCCATGATGGCATGTATTTCACCGGGTTTTACTTCAAGGTCAATACCTTTGAGAATTTCTTTATCGCCTATGTTTACTTTTAAGTTTTTTATTGATAACATTTCTCTGATTTTTTCCATGTATTTTTATTAACCTACACTTCCCTCCAGGGAGATCTGCAATAATTTCTGTGCTTCAACGGCAAATTCCATCGGCAACTTGTTGAGCACCTCGCGTGCATATCCGTTTACGATCATCCCTACGGCCGTCTCTGTGTCTATCCCCCTCTGATTGCAGTAAAATATCTGGTCTTCACCAATTTTAGAGGTCGTCGCTTCATGTTCAATGACGGCCGATTTATTGTCGGCTTCGATATATGGGAAGGTATGTGCGCCACATTTATCACCCAGAAGCAGACTGTCGCACTGCGAAAAGTTCCTTGCATTTTCGGCCCCTTTAAGCACCCTTACCAGTCCCCGGTATGAATTTTGGCTCACACCTCCGCTGATGCCTTTGGAGATCACAAGGCTCCTGGTGTTTTTGCCTATGTGCGTCATCTTGGTACCGGTATCGGCCTGCTGATGGTTGTTGGTGACGGCTACGGAGTAAAATTCTCCTACTGAATTATCGCCGCGTAAAATGCAGCTGGGATATTTCCAGGTGATGGCAGAACCTGTTTCAACCTGGGTCCAGGATATTTTGGAACTGTCCCCTTTGCACATACCCCTTTTGGTAACGAAATTGTAAATACCTCCTTTTCCATTCTTATCACCGGGATACCAGTTTTGTACCGTTGAGTACTTGATCTCGGCATTGTCAAGTGCCACAAGTTCAACCACAGCGGCATGCAGCTGGTTCTCGTCCCTCTGGGGAGCCGTGCAGCCCTCCAGGTAGCTGACATACGCTCCTTCATCGGCAACAAGAAGGGTTCTTTCAAATTGACCCGTATTAAAGGCATTGATCCTGAAATACGTGGATAACTCCATCGGGCAACGTACGCCCTTTGGGATATAACAGAACGATCCATCCGTAAATACCGCTGAATTAAGGGTGGCAAAATAGTTGTCGGTATAAGGGACCACCGATCCCAGGTATTTCTTAACCAAATCGGGATGGTTCTGAACGGCTTCGCTGAATGAACAGAAGATGATACCCAGCTCGGCCAGGGTCTCCCTGAAGGTGGTCTTGACCGATACGCTGTCCATGACCGCGTCAACGGCCACGCCGGCAAGAGCCTTTTGTTCTTCAAGAGGTATCCCCAGCTTGTTAAATGTATCCAGTAACTCGGGATCAACATCATCAATACTTTCAAGGCTGGCCTTCCGCTTGGGGGCCGAGTAATATATGATATCCTGGTAGTCAATCTCCGGCAGCGTGAGATGAGGCCAGTGCGGCATCTTCATCTTCTGCCACTGGCGGTATGCTTTCAGCCTGAATTCAAGCAACCATTCGGGTTCCTTCTTCTTGACCGAAATCATCCGGATTACATCCTCATTAAGACCCTTGGGAACACTATCAGAATCTATATCAGTGTAAAAACCATACTTGTAATCTCCCTGCGTCACATCTTTCAATATCTTATCCTGATCACTCATATCTGATAATTGTTATTTTAGAATTCTGTACTCTTATATCCGCTTTTAATTTAGATTAAATACAAATAGTTGACAAAGATACAAAATATTTCACTTTTCGAAAGTGATATTTTACATGTTTTGACCTGCCTATATAACGTTGGGCAATGCTAATTGTTTCCCTACAGAACCATGATATGGCGGCTTTTCCGGAGCCTCGGGCTCACCTGAAAAATGGATTCGGGACAACATATCATGTTTGTAAGCAGTGGAGGACGTCTCCAACGGAGCTAATCTTAAACGGAATGAGTGTAATAGCAGTCATAATTTCAAATACGGTGGCGGGCCTGGCTGTTAAAAAAGGCGGTATCGTGAACAGTATGGCGATACTCTTGTTGATGTGATAGCCATTTGCTTAATATTAATTCCTTCAGCAGTGCCAACGTCGTTAATGTGTGTGAAGAATATACCCTGAGATGTTCTCCCGTTGGGGAAGCAGAAAAAGTAATATATAATTTTCAGGTGTGAGGTCCCTGCGTCGGGCCGTTCATGACCGAAACATGATTTTACCGGTTGTTCCTATGCAAAGCCGGTACTATTCCGGTTATGAAATGTCCGACGCAGGTTTTTTGTATCGTGTCAGGGATTAATTCTTTGAAAATCCGGCAACCATGAGGGCGCCACCTATCAGGCCTGTATTCTTCAGAATGGCCGTGATATTCATCTGCATCATATCGGGGTTGCTCAGACCGGGGACGTGTATGGCCAGGATGATAATCAAAAGTTCAAGTGCAAGCAGAAGCGCTGCCAGCCTCGCAAACCGGTTAATGATCATAGCAATGGACGCCAGGATAAAGCCGACTCCCGAAAAAATGACAAAAAATTTGGCCAGGGGCCATTCCGACAGGTAACCTGCCATTTGGGTCATGTTCATGAAGTGAAATATCCCGAATATTAAAAACGGTATGGCGAAAATAATTCTGGCAACAGTGGTTGTAAGTGATTTCATAACAGTAACATTTTGGGTTTAAGTTAATTCGTTTTAAATGTCTTTGCATAACAATGAAAAGGAGAATTTGTTGATTATCTGTGTCATAGGCCTATCCTTTCCGGCTTACGCTTAGTAAATGCTTGGCCTGGTTTACCATGTGGGGTTCTTCGCAGGTCTCCAGGGTAAAATGCATCCACGATTTTTTCAAATCATCGTTCAGGCTATGGTATAATTCGAAGCGTTCGCCAAATACGCCTTCAGCTCCGGCAAGGTGAAGAGGTGAAAGGCCGGCTTCGCGCACCAGTGGATTTACCTCTTCGGGGTGGGCAAAGTAGGCATTGGTGAACCATTCGGTGGCCATCACGAAGCTGTCGTCGGTACCTGATTCCCATAATTTCCTGGCGCCGTCGGGATATAGAATCCCCTCCGGGTTATTTTTGATACCATAGACCAATGCCCCCATCCTTGTCATAAAAGAGGAAAACACGTAACCCCCCGGGCGCAGGTGTTTCTCAGCCAGCTTCAGGACCTTCAGTCTTTTCTTGTAGCTCAGTAAGTGATATAGTGGTCCCAGGATAAACACAGCATCCCAGGTTTCTTTTTTATATCCCGGGCTGTTCAGGGCGTCAGCTCTTTCTATGAACAGCGCCTTTTCCCTTCCCGAGAGCCGTTGACGGGAAAGGTCAATATTTTTGTCCGACAGATCATTCAGACCGACAAAATATCCGCGGTTCATAAGCAATCCGGCAATCCGGCCCGTACCACAAGCCACATCGAAGATCTTAGCCCCGGGTTGCAGGTACTTTTCAACAAAATGCATGGTCACAGGGATCTCGAAAGGATGTCGGTCAAGCCTGTGGTCTTCATCTTCGACATGCCGGTTGTAATAATCGCGTACTTTATTCTTTAGAGGCATCTTTTCTTTTAAAAGGTCACAGAAAAGATTGTGCCATGCCGTCACAGACATGACCGGTTGGATGAGGCATAGCGCCTTCATTGTTAATACAGGATGAATAGCCGGCACAAATTGTACGTCCTGTTCCATACATTTTGTGTAATTGTTTCTACACA
>DASQZK010000483.1:0-3324 GCA_035638735.1 Bacteroidales bacterium | reverse complement strand
GTTCAAAAATTTTAAAGCTGATTCCGTCCGATAGCTGGATATCGAGAAATATCAGATCGACCTGATTTTCGAGCAGCCATCGAACCGATTCCTTTATTGAACCTGTTTTGCCAGCTACTTCAATCGACGGATCGACATCGTTGAGCATGCGCTCCAGCTTATCGGCAGCAATAGTTTCATCTTCTACGATCAAAACTCTCATTATTCAACAGGTATTAGTGGTATTTTAGCAATATAATGATTGTTGACGACTTTGAATTCAGGTTCTTCACGGCTTATCGCAGCATAACGTTTAACCAGGTTTTTCAACCCAAGTCCGGTGGACGTTCCGGCTGCTTTGGGCTGAATATTGTTCCTGACCACCAACCTTGAACCTTCAGTAGTGATGTCAATTCCCAGGGGTTTGGATTTGTTCACCACGTTATGCTTGATGGCGTTTTCAAGAAGGACCTGCAGAGAAAGGGGCGGAAGGACCATCTGCATCATTCCGGCAGGAATATCAACATTCCACGACAGGTCTTCGCCATATCTGATCTGCTGCAAAAACAGATAGGACCGCATAAAATCCAGTTCTTTCCCGAGCGTTACCACCGGCTGTTCAATGGTTTCGAGAACATACCTGTAAATATGGGAAAACTCGTCGATAAACAGTTGTGCTTTGGTCACATCAGTGCTTATGAGGCCGGAGAGAACATTAAGGCTGTTGAACATGAAATGCGGGTTGATCTGGCTTTTCAGCACTTCAAAACGCACCTGCGAAAGTTCTTTCTCCAGGTGCTCAGCCCTGCTCCGGGCCTGTTTGCCTTCAGCAAAATAGATCCACGCTTCAAGGATGGACATCAAAAGGACATTCACTGCACTGAAAATGAGCATGTTGTTCACGTACACCCCTTTCAGGTCTTCATCATATTGCCTCAACCAGTTGGCTACCGATGTGAAAAGAATGGCTACTACAAGTGCTACAAGGATTGTATAGAATACCTGCACAGGAATTCGCCGCAGGGAATTCCGTTCCCATGGACTCCACCGGTTCAGATTGCCAATCATGAAGAGATCGGCATACGCCAGTATTATCGCCGCAGGTAAACTGAGAGCAATGCCCCGTATCATGCGAAGCGCAAAATATTCCCACCCGGCAAGCGTATGATAACCACTCAGGTGGTTATAGGCAATAACGATGACCTGAATGCCGGCGGACAGTCCGACCAGCAACCAGAACAATTTTTTAAATGACAGAATGGTATGGCTATTTCTCTGTTTCATGGTTCTTTGGATCAAAAATAAAGATAATATTCGAAGAATTGCCCGGTCCCTTCCTGTCTGGATAATATCGGTCTGGAAAGCCGGGAATTATCGCGTTGGTAGTTTTATGAAGCCAGAACGTGCCGGAGGCACGCCCTGGCAATAGCAGACTCATATTCTCTAAGGGAGATAACTTCCCCGCATCACAACTTCCTGAGAAAACCAATCCTCACCGAACCATACTGATGCTTCAGTTCATGAGTAATACCCTCGTAATCAGTATTTCTTTTCAAGGCATTGAACTTGACCCCGGGAGTGAAGCTCCATTTTTCGCTGAGGGGAATATCTAATCCGCCTGCTGCCTGCCAGCCCAATCCATGGCCTGAGTTGCTGATGATATCACCATCGCTGTTCTCTGTCTCAAGATGGTTATAAAGTCCTGCACCTCTTACATAATATGAAACTGATGATCCAGGAAGCAATTGTTTGTATTGCAGGCCGAAAATATAGCCGGTTTCTTCGAGGCAGATGTCTGGTCCGGCAAAGGATTTTTCGGCTAGGAAATGGTTCCAACCCCAGCCGGCATAAATGCCCAGCTCAGGCATGATACGGTAATGGAACAGACCTTCAAAACCTAAGCCGGGAGCAAGGTCGGTACCGGCCGGCTTTGTTGTAGACATCGACAGGCCTCCGTTCAGTTCAAAGGCGAAACGATGCGCTTTTTCCTGTCCGAAAACGTTCAGGACGAGCAATAATAAAATTGCAATGAATGTAATTTCTTTTGTTTTCATGGCTTTAATCTTTAAATGTTTAATTTATTCAGGATTATGAAACAAAAGTAGAGCGTCTGCACCGCCCGGGAAAAAGAAAGCGGTTGAGCGCGCATATCAGAAAGCTGAACGTGTCAAATAAGGTTCCAAATGTGAAAAGTAGGTTTTCCGGGATGATCATACCGGAACAAATAACTTCAAAATTCTCTTTCTGGCGGTGCATTCTTTCCCGCATGTCATAAATAATCCTTAATATTGACTCCGGAATGTTTTTCAAGCCCCGGCCTGCATGCTGAATCCCGGAAATTAAAACCACAGAGTTTGTCTGACAGGTGTGCTGGCCGCCCTGATGATCCTTTTCATGCTCATGACTTCCAACGATGTATCGGTGCGAACGCTCAGCTTTCCAACCTGGAAGGCGATCCAGAGACTATCCTATTTTATGTTTCCTCTGATCCTGGTCCATGCCCTGCTCTACCGGATCAATTCCAAACATCTCACAGGCTTCTATGCCATATACCTGCCTGTTTTCCTGATTGTTTTGCTGTTTCAGCTCACGGGCGTTTCATTGAAACAAAAATACAGGTAAAGAGTCAGCCTACTTCGGTCAGACCATCAGAATCAATCATTTTTAACAGCTATTTATTCAATGACGACCATTCCTGAAGAATTATTGGCATTGAAGGTCGGGCATCTTCGGGTGGCTGAAGCTATCATGCGTTGGGTATACCATTAGAGTAGTCCCGCTGGAACAACTACACATGAGTCAACACAATACCATCTGTCTCGAAAAGAATATCTTTTCCATGGATGAGGTGTTATTTACCACCGACAAGGTTAAACTACCATCATCAAAAAAACTTGTCGATTTCGCCATCAGCCGGATCCCCAGACTATACCCATCCGACCCGGTTATTTATAAAGGATATTACCGGGAATATCTCAGGAAAGGGGATGATTTTATCAATCTGTTTGAGAGTATTCTAAACTTAATAGATTTTGGGCCGGCATCGCAAGAAACCTACCTGGCCAGTCTTGATTACAAGAGACTCAACAGCGATTTCGAAATAGACAGCACATTGTTCCGCACCTATGAAAACCGTAAGAAATTCGTACCATGGTGACCGTTATACGCGTATCCGTTATATCCTGAAGGGCATTGATAACAAGGGTACGCCTGTATATTCTGAATACATGTATGATGTTGAATTGAAATAGCTCCGGGATATATGGGGATCGGCTTGCACCTTAGGGTTGATGTCGATGGTTTTTGTCGGGCTTCATTAGCTGGGTGGGGTCCCCCCCCGCCACC
>DASQZK010000482.1:0-6470 GCA_035638735.1 Bacteroidales bacterium | reverse complement strand
AAATACGAAGGGAAACTGAATATGTTGGCTGACCTTTCCGAAAATAAAGTGAGTCAAAATCCCAGGCTCAACATTCACATGCAGCCCTCCAGTATCATCTTTAACGATACCACCTGGCATATTTCCAAAAGTAAGATCGTTATTGACACCAGTTCGGTCAAAGTTGATTCTTTTACCATCAGTAACCAAAACCAGCTGTTCCTGGTGAGCGGAGGTATTTCCACCGATCCTGATGAAACCCTGAAATTCATGTTCAACGACCTGGACCTGGCAACACTGAATATATTCACCCGCAGGGCAAGACTTGAATTCAACGGGCGTATGACCGGTAATGCCAGCCTGAAGAATCCGTTGAATAATCCACTCTTCCTGGCCGACCTCGATATTAAAAGCTTGTTTGTTAATGGCGAAGATTTTGGTGACGGAGAAATAAAGGCGTTCTGGAACAACGAAGATAAACGGATCCACATGCTGGCGGAATCAAAAAAAGGAACGGCCGAAATACTGCGTACTGAAGGTGATTTTTACCCGGAAACGAAAAAGCTGGACTTCGGTATCACCTTCGATAAAATCCGTCTGAGCACCTTCTCACCTTATACCGATTTCCTGATATCGGACCTGAAAGGCCTTGGCTCGGGGAACCTGAAACTTACAGGCACAACCTCTCAGCCCGACCTAAACGGGAAAGTAAACCTTTTTAAAACGTCGTTTGTCGTAAACTATTTGCAGACCCGGTATTACTTCACCAACGATGTAGATATCAGCCATAATAACGTGGTAATAAAGAATTTTGAAGTATACGATGAACGCGGGAATAAAACATTGGCCGAGGGAAGTGTCGATACCAAATATTTCAAAGACATAAACCTGAATATTAATCTTCAGACAACTAATTTCAATTTCCTGAACACCACGGAAAGAGACAACCAGATGTTTTACGGAAGGATATTCGCCAGTGGTTTCATTAAAATATCCGGGCCACCAGACAATCTCCAGATGGATATCAATGCCCGGTCGGAGAAAAACAGCGTTTTCTTCATTCCCCTTTATGGATCGGAGGAAGTCAACGAAAATGACTTTATCAAGTTCGTTAATACAAGCGGAAACGAAAGCAGGGAAAAAGAAAAAGAACAAAACCGGTATGAGGTGAACCTCAAGGGCCTTTCCCTGAATTTTAACCTTGATGTTACCAATGATGCGGAAGTTCAGCTGATCTTCGACCCAAAAGTCGGGGATATCCTGAGAGGAAGAGGCAATGGCAATCTGAAAATTAATATCAACACGCTCGGTAAATTTGAGATCTTTGGTGATATCTCTATTGAGAGCGGGGATTACCTTTTCACACTTCAGAATGTGATCAACAAGAAATTTGAGGTTGAGCCCGGCGGCCGGATCACCTGGAACGGGGATCCTGAAGACGCAAATATTGATGTAGAGGCCGTTTATGCGCTGAGGACACCAGTATCACCGCTCGATCCCACACTGTTTGAAGGTACTTCGAGCAAGCGTATTCCTGTTGAATGTGTCATCCAAATGACGGGCAAGCTGATGAATCCAACCATCAAACCCGATATTGTCCTTCCAACAGCAGACCAGGAAACCCGGAGGATTGTCAAGAACAGTACATCGACCGAAGAAGAATTGATGAAACAGTTTCTTTCCCTGCTGGTAGTAAACAGTTTCTATTCAAACCAGCAGTCGTACGGTGGTTTTGCAGGAACGGGAGCCGCCACCACAACGTTTGCCAGTGCGGGTGTGGCCGCCTCCGAACTATTAAACAACCAGTTGAACCACTGGCTTTCACAAATCAGCAAAGACCTTGATATAGGTTTCAATTACAGGCCGGGGTCGGAGATAAGCAGCGACGAATACGAAGTTGCTCTCAGCACTCAGATCCTGAACGACAGAGTTACCATCAACGGTAACGTCGATGTTGGGGGAAACCAGACTACCCAGACTACCTCCACTACCAATACTAACAATATCGTTGGTGACTTCGACATTGATGTCAAGATTACCGAAAACGGAAAGGTTCACTTAAAAGCCTTCAACCGGGCCAATGATAATCTCCTGTTTCAGACCTCGCCATACACGCAGGGGGTGGGTGTGTTTTTCAGGGAAGATTTTAACTCCCTGGGAGGACTTCTCCGCCGTTACAGGGATGCTATCGTTGAATTATTTACCTCCGATAAGAAAAAGAAACAAGAAAAGGAGATGAAAGAGTCAATTGAAAGCAGAAACGAAACCCTACCTTAATTTTGTGTTAATTATCCCGTCTTTTTCGCCCAATTCATAACATTTGTCAGGTCTTAATACAATAACATTTCTATCTTTGCGATCTTAGTTTCTACTCATTAAATGCTCTATTATGTTTATCGCAATGATCGTTATCTTTGTTCTGGGATATGTCGCTATTGCCCTTGAACATCCCCTGAAAGTTGATAAAGCCGTTTCTGCCCTTGCTATAGGGACACTATGCTGGCTTGCCTATATCCTGGGTGCTTTCGACATCCTCACCCAGGGTTTCAGTCCTGCCTTCCGTGAATTTGTAATGAGTTCAGAACACCTCTCGGGTGCAGCTGCCAAAGATTTTATTTCCGGACTACCTGAACTTCCTGCCGCTGAACACCATCACTGGCTTGAAGAAATGAGGGAATTTATTGTTGAACACGAGATCGTGCGGCACCTGGGCGATATTTCCGAGATACTGTTCTTCCTTCTCGGAGCCATGACCATTGTTGAGATCATCGATCAGCACGACGGTTTCAAGATAATTACCGACAGGATAAAAACAACCAACAAGGTCAAATTACTCTGGATACTCAGCTTCCTCACGTTTTTCATGTCGGCTATGCTCGATAACCTGACAACGACGATTGTGATGGTTGCCTTGTTACGAAAACTCATATCAGACAAGAACACCCGGTGGTTTTTTGCCAGCATGGTGGTTCTTGCTGCCAATGCCGGGGGGGCCTGGTCTCCCATTGGTGATGTCACTACTATCATGTTGTGGATAGGCGGTCAGGTGACCACCGGGGCAATTGTTACGCGGGTTATTATACCCAGTCTTTTCACCATGGCTGTTCCCCTGATATTCCTTTCCTTCACTCAAAAAGGAGAAGTTACCCGCCCCAAAGTTGATGACAATGACGGAAGTCTGACCACTGATTTCGAAAGCAGGCTTATGCTTATCCTCGGGGTGTCGGGGTTACTGTTTGTTCCGGTATTCAAGACACTGACGCATCTGCCACCCTATATGGGCATGCTTCTTTCGCTGTCGATCATCTGGCTGGTTACCGAAATCATGCACAGGAATAAACAACACGAGATTAAAGCTAAGCTGAAAGTCTCGGCCATACTCAAGCGCGTGGAAATGCCCACGGTATTCTTCTTTCTGGGTATACTAAGTGCCGTGGCTGCCCTGCAGTCGGCCGGACACCTGAATATCCTCGCCAAGTTCCTTGACACGCATCTCGACAACGTCTACCTTATCGACATAGCTATCGGCTTTCTCTCATCGGTTGTCGACAATGTACCACTGGTAGCCGGAGCTATGGGTATGTACCCTGTTGAGACAAAGGAAACCCTCGAAGCGATTTCTCTCATTGATCCAAACGCGGTGGCCTGGGCGCATAATTTCGTACAGGATGGTATCTTTTGGGAATTCCTGGCCTACACGGCCGGTACGGGTGGAAGTATCCTTATCATTGGTTCTGCCGCCGGCGTGGCAGCCATGGGACTCGAGAAAATCGATTTTATCTGGTACCTCCGTAAAATATCGCTTCTGGCAATACTGGGATATCTTGCCGGGGCCCTGGTGTACTACCTCCAGATACGGCTGCTTCTTCATCTCTAAAAACCGGGCAGAAAGCTGTTCGTAAGATTTTAATAAACGGGATATACTACAACAGGGTATATCTCGTTTTTTTTATATCTTCGCTCAAAATAATCAATAAACATGGATGTACTGACAATCTTACAGGTGGTTACCACGGAAACAACTGAGATGACCTCTACAGGGACTAAAGAAGAACCCTTTATCTCCCTGGTCATGAAAGGCGGATGGGTAATGATTCCTATCCTGATCCTTTCAATAGTAGCCGTTTACATTTTCTTTGAACGCTATTTCGCGATCAAAAAAGCTCAGCATGTGGACATGAACTTCATGAACCGTATTCGCGACTACATCATGGATGGGAAAATCGATGCGGCAAATTCGCTGTGCCAGTCAACCAGTAACCCGGTGGCCAGGATGATTGAAAAAGGTATCAGCCGGGTCGGACGTCCTCTTAACGACGTAACCGCCGCTATTGAAAATGTTGGCCGACTCGAAATATACAAGCTCGAAAAAGGTCTGCCTACCCTGGCCACAGTTTCCGGCGGAGCGCCTATGATCGGCTTCCTGGGTACTGTTATTGGAATGGTGCAGGCCTTCATGGAGATGTCAAACTCCGGAAACAATATTAATGTAGACCAGCTTTCGACAGGTATTTATACAGCCCTCATCACTACGGTGGCCGGACTAATCGTCGGGATCATCGCCTTTTTCGCCTATAATATCCTGGTAGCTAAAGTTGAAAAGGTCGTCAACAACCTCGAAGCCAGCACCACAGAGTTTATGGACCTCTTGAACGAACCGGTAAAATAGAACGATGAGTCTCAGATCAAAAAATAAGGTGAGTGTTAATTTCAGTATGTCAGGAATGACAGACATTGTCTTTCTCCTGCTTATCTTTTTCATGCTTACCTCAACGCTGATCGCCCCAAATGCTCTTAAGCTCATGTTTCCCCAAAAGGGACAAACTGTTAGTACGCCTTCGCACATCCCTGTCGTACAACTTAATGCGAACGGGCAGATACGTCTCGACGGAAAAACCGTGGCCTTCGACAATCTCGATAATCTCTTGACGGCCAAACTGGAAGGACAGTCAGACCCGGCCATGACTCTTGTAGCCGACAGGAATGCAAGTGTTAAAAAGTCGGTCGAGATCATGAATACGGCAGCCAAACACCATTACAAGGTAATTTTGAAAGAGAAATAGCATGGCCATAAAATCACGCAATAAGGTAAATATGAATTTCTCCATGTCGGGAATGACCGACATTGTCTTCCTGTTGCTGATATTCTTCATGATCACCTCCACGCTCATCGTACCTGGTGTCAATAATGTTGAACTTCCCCATAGCAATAACCAGACTGTGGCTACCCCGGACATTAATGTAACGATTTCGCGGCAGGGACAATTTTTCATCGACGGCAATGAAATAGCCGCTTCCCAGCTGGAGTCCTCACTGAAAAGCCAACTAAAAGAAAAGCTCGCGGCCAAACAGGAATCCGGAATCAAAACGCCTACCGTCAGGCTGAATGCTGACGAGAACCTCAATATGAACGAGGTATTCGATTTTCTTGAGATCGCCAAACGAAACAAGTACAAGGTTATCCTTGGCACAAGACCTTTGTAACATGAACCTAAACAGAAACGGACTTATAGGGACTACGATATTCCACGTACTCATTGCCCTCCTCCTGATCTTCTTCGGGTTCAGTTATCCCGATCCACCTCCCGAAGAAGAAGGCATCCTGGTGAACTTCGGTACAGAACAGACCGGGCTGGGCAATGTGGAGCCTGCCGGCGACCAGGAACAAGGTGGTGAAACCGAAACAGTGCCGGAAACCACGCCGGTTAAGAAGCCGGTACCCGATGTTACCCCACAGCAAACTAAGCCTGCCCCGGTAGAAACAGCTGATAAGCAGGTACAGGATTATGAAGAATCGCCTGTAAAAGAAAAGAAGCCTACCGCTGAAGAGATCCGTAAGCAGGAACTTGAACGGCAGAAGGCTCAGCAGGAACGCATACGCCAGGAGGAATTGAGAAAACAACGCCTTGAAGAACAACGTAAAAAAGAACAGGCAGACAAACTCCAGAAAATGGGGAAGAATGCGTTTGGCAACAAAGGTGTTGGAACTACCGAAGGTTCCGAGGGTATCACCAGCGGAAAGGGCAACCAGGGCAGCCCCGAAGGAACCCCGGGTGTGGACAATTATGGCACCGGTGGCGGACTGGGTAACGGGATATCATACGGATTGGGAAACAGACGGGCAGTTGGTTCTTGGCCAAGGCCCGTTGTAACCAATTGCGAGGTGACCAGTCGCATCATTGTAAAAGTGCAGGTCGACGTCGACAGTAAGGGGAATGTTGTCGGGGAACCCCAGGTGCCAAATGCTACTTACCAGGATAAATGTATCTATGAAGCCGTGTTGAATGCCGCCAGACATGCCAAATTCTCGGTCGATCCAAATTCAGTGAAACAAAGAGGGTGGATTAGCTACATTATTGAACCAAAATAGTTGATCTGGGATTGTTTCATCGTGTTTGAGGACGGTTGAAAGAGGTGGCCGGTCGCTGAACAGAGTCGAAGCGAGTGCCCTCAAAATACCCCAAGCAATTTAACAGAAGCAATAAGGATCG
>DASQZK010000481.1:0-4526 GCA_035638735.1 Bacteroidales bacterium | reverse complement strand
AGGGAAACATTTGCTGTTGAGAATTATTATAGTTCTCAGTTGGTACTGCCCAATAGTCTTCCTGGTTGTAGAACACCTTTGGATCTGTCATGTGATAGACATTATACAATTGTGTTTGTATGTTAAACAGATCGGTGGGATAGCGGATATGAGCCTTTAAAAACCCGGGCATGTCATCAAAGGGTTTGAAAAGTTTGGGATATATCTTTTGAAACGTTTGAATAATCGGATCTTTTGGATTAATCACATAATAGGAAACGTCTCCACTATAGGCGTTTATAACCACTTTGACCGAGTTATTAATGTAATTGATACTTCTTCCGCCCGGGCTTTGTGAAACAGGTTCCGAGTAAGGGAACATATTACTTGTGGTATACGCATCGTGGATCCAGTATAGCTGACCATCCTGACCAACAACCAGGTACGGCATACTGTCGTAAGAAAGAAAAGGAGCAATTTTTTTGTCCCGATTTGTAATATTGCGATAAAACATGATACGGCTCTGATCAGTCAGGTAGCCGGTTAGAAGAATTTTTATGTCGGAAAATTTCCATGCATAGACGATGCGTGTAAACAAATTGGAAATACGGACACCACCTTTTCCGGAATAACTGGTATAAACATTATCCTCTCCCTTCGGGTAATCAAATTCTTTGGCCGTTGTGTTTACCAGAACGAACTGATTTGACTCTTCACCATAATAAATACCCATTTGCTTTAAATTAAGGGGTTCCGTGGTGGTGGGGGGGATGTCCTTTACAATTAAATTGGGCATACCGTTCGGCAATATTTCGTTGACCGGGTTCATGACCACGCCATAACCATGGGTATAAATCAAATGGGTGTTTACCCATGTTTGTGCACGATCCGGAATTTGCGAAATGGGTAACTCCCTGGCAGCCAGCGCTACTTCTGTATATTTATCGAATTGATAACGATCGACCTGCACACTGTTGAAATCATAATACAGGCGAATTTCCTGTAATTGCTTATAGGTTTGTATCAATGGTCTTCTGTCCCATAATCTTATATTTTCAATGGTGTGACGATTTTCCTGGATGTCCCTGTATGTAATCGTTTCGTCAAAAGGAAAAGGCTCAACCTTAATTTTATTTAAGCCATACGCTTCCCTCGTTAATTTTATATTATTCAGAATATAAGGTGTTTCTTTTTGCAGCTCATTGGGCTTCACAATGTACTGTTCAATTATACCGGGGTAAATCCATACAAAACCAATCAATACCAGTAGCCACAATCCGCCGGCATACAAAATAATTTTCTTTTTCCTGAAGACCGGGGATAAAAACAAAAGCAAAGTGATCGCAATGCTTAAGATAGAGAGTACCCAATAGGCCGGGATCTGGGCATGTACATCCATGTAGGAAGGGCCGTAAGCAGCTCCGTGCGAGGAATATAAAATATTATAAAGTTTCAGGAAGAATAACGCCGAGATACCAAGAACCAAAAACCCTGTCAGGCTGAACAAATGCCTTCGCACCTGCTTGGAGATCTGGCAATTTTTCCCATTGTTATAAATAGTGTTATCAAGATAATAAGAACCTACAACTGCAATGAAAGTCAGGATCACCAGGAAAAGATACCAGTGTGTAATAAATTGATATATAGGTAGCTTAAATATGTAAAATCCTGGATCCTTGTTAAAAATCGGTTCCTGAATGCCAAAGGACGAAGCATGTATAAACTGCAAAAAATTGCTCCAGTGATCAACGGCATACAAACCCATATAGATGCCAATAACCAACGTCAGTGCAGCCCAGAGCCAAAAAACAGCCTTCCCCTTGTAAACCCCTAAAATAATTTGTCGCGGATCGTCGTCCGGAAAAAACTGAGCCCCTCTTGTCGGTGCTCCTCTCTTGTACGCAATGCGAACGTGGAAGCTAAAAAACAGGACAAAAACCAAAAAGAACAAGAGAAAAGAAACAACCTTTGTAATTATCATGGTATTAAAAACCGATCCATACTGCATGTTGTCGAACCAGAGCCAGTCTCCATAGTATTTTAAGAACAGGTTTAATAAGTAAAAAGCCACTAAAATGGCTACAATGGCGATAATTATCTTTCTGTTCTTTTTCATTGATTTTGTATTTAGTAAGAAATGAAAAATACATCTCTTAGTTAAACTCCTGCAGAGGTGAAATTGTGCATTATTTATGAGGCCATCCGGAAATTAACAAACGTAATCTGACTTGCTGATTTAATATATGAATTGCATTTAGCCCGATTCGGTTTATCCTCGTAAGCGCAGTCTCGACTATTCTAAGTCAGAAATAAAGGTAATGAAATTCTTTGATAATCAGGAAATATGAGTAGATTTCTCCTTTCCTAAGCAAGACCTGAGACCAGTGAGATCGTTGTTCCAGGGTGGTGGAGGATGTAAGTTGTCGGGCAACAGGGCTTTGAACATGTGGGCTATGAAGAACGTCATAGCTTCCCTCTCCTCCATCTCCCCTCACGATTCTGATCTATGCAAGAACCAGGTGCCTGTAAAAACAACCTCGAACCTTCTCCCGTTTGGGTCCTCCATGATATTATAGGTCGAAAATGTGCCTTGTAATCTCCCTGTTTCCGGATCGAGTTCCCCCTCGTATTCAATATCGGGGTGTTCTTTTTCCTTTTCAGTAAAATATTTTCCCTGTTCGTCCACTAAAACCAGGCATGGGTATTTCTTTACAAAACTGATGAATTCGTCATCCCTGAACCCGTTAATGGTTACCGGCTCCTTAAACAAATCCTTTGTTTCACCTTCCTCACAGACCCCTTCAATCGAGAAATCATCATCCTCGTTCAGTTCAGCTGTGAAATCAAAAGATTTTCCCTCCCTGGAGCCATATTCCGGACCCAGGGTAAATTCACCTTTCCATAGTCCGGTTATTGAAGAATTTATGCTCATGTGCCAAAATATTATACGGATAGTGGTTTAATATCCTGACAAAAATAATCGGTTTTTTTTATTTAACCGCATCTTCCCTCAAAACACAAGAGGCACCAGCCTCTTGGTCCTCTTCGCATATTCGGCATACTCCGGGTAAATTTTTCGCAATTCCCGCTCCTCCAGGATCATCCGAACGAACAGACCAAAGGTAATCAGTGCCACGGCTGCCAGGACTTCCGGTTTGGGGGATGCCCCCAGGCAGGCCCAGCTAAAGTAAATCACAGCGGCATATATAGGATGTCGCAACCACCGATAAGGACCGCTGGTCACCAACCCGCCGTCAGTGGGTTTAGCTGAAATATGAAAACTGCGGCCCCTGAAGGTGATCCTGGCCCAAATCATGAGGCAGAAAGCAAGCACCTGGATAATGATTACGAGCGAATTTCCTGCGATAACGTAATGATTAACTAAAAGGTATGACATCCCAAGGGCAGCTATCACGAATCCTAGGCTGGAACTAATTTTTGTGAGCATGGTAGTGTTCTTAGTGATGGCTAAATTAACCAATAATATTTGGATCAGATAAGAGGTTGGCCACGAATGCCTGGAGGGAAGGGACTGTATTGATGAAAGGTACTAAACAGAAACCATGATGAAAAAAGAAACGGGAAGTGAGAGGTCGTCTGTCGGTTAACCGGTAATCGGAAAAGGTGAAGAGCAAGACCTGCTGAAGCCAGCATTGACGGGGGGCAATTACTCGTCAAACGAAGCCTGCATTCGCCAAAGCTTTTACCAATGCTAAATTATTGGGTGGGCAGCGCAGGAGAACTGCGTACTCGGTAGTTTCAGAGAAGGAGGGATACCTCTATCCCGTTAATCAACTATCAACCCTTTCTGACATACTCATACACCAATCCAAGAAACTCGTCTCTCTTCAATGGTTTGGAGATGAAAGCATCGCAGCCGTGTTTCAGGGACATGGCTTTGTCCGACTCCGTGGAGTAGGCTGTTTGGGCAATTACCGGCACATCCGGACAGATTGATTTTATGATTTCGGTAGCTTCATAGCCGTTCATCACCGGCATTTTGAGATCCATTAATATAAGGTCAATACGTTTGTCATCTCTGCAAATCTCAACGGCCTCTTTTCCGTTCCTGGCGTGAATCAGCTTGAACTTAAAATCGGTCACTGAATCAAAAAGGGCTTCAATATACAGGTAATTTACCTCCTCATCTTCGGCTACAAGGATGGTTAGAAAATCGACTGATTCACCTTCATTCATGGTTCCGGTTAGTACGGTTTCTCCGGTGTTATTCTTCTCCTGTTTATATGGAATGGTCACAATAAATGTCGAACCTTTATATTTTTCCGACTCTACGGTAATATCTCCACCAAGCAAACGGGCATTTTCCTTGGATATAGACAGACCTAATCCCAGACCACCATGTATGCTCGATATTTCCTTGTTTTCCTGTGAAAAACGCTCGAAGATAATGTCTTTGCCTTCAGGCGAGACCCCTATTCCTGTGTCCTTAACATACAATACCAGGTTTCCTTGTTCCAGGTAATACCCCATCTCTATGAAGCCTTTATTTGTAAATTTCAGAGCATTTTCGAGAAGGTTGCCAAGAA
>DASQZK010000480.1:0-6703 GCA_035638735.1 Bacteroidales bacterium | reverse complement strand
ACCGCCTGCTTGAGGTTTTCCTGGATGCGCCTTTAAAGATTTGCGAGAAACGTGATCCGAAAGGTCTCTACCGCAAAGCACGCCAGGGTTCCATTGTTGGTTTTACAGGTATTGACGCACCTTTTGAAAGGCCTTCCAGCGCGAGCCTGGAGATTGACACAGGGCAGTTGACCATTGAGGAATCGCTCAGCTTACTGCTGAAGTATCTCGACCTGGACTGACAGCTTAAAACCACAATTAATACTGGTCGTTCAGCGCAAAAACCGGTTCACGTTTTATCCATCGGCCCCTGGTGAAATCAGGAAATTCCTTTGGTTCTCCGCCTTCGGCAATCGATTCTTCCGACAGGGGTGTAACGGCACTCCAGGCTGCAGCATCGTAAGCATCAAGCGGAGCCTGATCCTGGCGTTTCACGATCTCCACAAAGGCATGATCGACAAAGAAATCCATGCCGCCATGTCCTGAGCCTTCAGCATAACTGCCGAATTTCTTCCATAAGGGATGGTCGTATTTCTCCAGGTACGATGCCATGTCCTCCCACTGGTGCTGCGGACTTTTACCCTCAACATATATGCGCTGCATCCCCTGGTCGAACTGGGTAAGGCCGTGGGTACCCTGGACCCTGAAACCGAGTGAGTAAGGCCTCGGAGAATTCGTGTCGTGCGTAACAATAATGGTTTCCCCGTTGGTTGTCTCGATGGTAGTGGTAACGATGTCGCCGAGCTTCCATTTTAATTTGGCGTTCGGATGATCCGGTCCGCCTTCAGGTTGATTAACAATATATTCATGAAGGCCGCGTGACTTGGTGGCAAAGGAGGAAAGCCTTAGAAAGCGGTTGCCGCGGTTAATATTCAACATCGTTGCCACAGGGCCCAGTCCATGTGTCGGATAAAGATCGGCATTGCGTTTGAGCGAATGCTGTGTGCGCCATGCTGCTTCAGATATGGCTTTATCACCAAATTCCACACCACCACCATGGGGTTGTTTCCCGTTATTGAATTTCACCTCTCTCAGGTCGTGCTGATATCCGCAACGTGCGTGTAACAATTCACCGAACAGGTCACTTCTGACCATGTTAAGTACAGCCATGACATCGCGCCGGTAACACACATTTTCAAGGATCATGACGGGAACACCCGTTTCTTCATGCGTATTGACAAGATCCCAGCATTCGGCCATGGTCGTAGCCGCCGAGACTTCAATCCCGGCATATTTCCCGGCTTTCATTGCATCAACCGCCATTTTGGTATGCCACAGCCAGGGTGTTGCAATCACTACCCCGTCGATATCACCCCGGGAAAGCAGGTCGCGGTAAGCATATTCGCTGCCAGTATAGGTGTCTGCTTTAGAGGCCCCGGCATCGGCAATGATTTTCGCAGCCACGTCGAGCCGATTCGGATCGATATCGCAAATAGCCGGGACAATAACATCGTCGCGCATCAGGATATTCCTCAGATGATTGGTACCTCTCAACCCTACCCCGATAAACCCAATCCGGACTTTTTCTTTAACAATTCCCCGGGTAAATATACCCGCTGGCATGGATAATACAGTTCCGGCCAGGGCCGTTTTTTTCACGAAATTACGTCTGTCCATAATACAAAGTTTTTAGAAGTCTTTTTTATATTTATCCCAGACGTCGATACCGTCTGTAACTGGTTTCAAAATAAAACTGTATGAATACGCGGAGAAAGGAATAGAGTAAATGGCGTGGGTCTTTGCACCCCAGCTGTTATCGCCGCCAACGCCCATCTGTTTCAGATCCACATTGAGCCATATCTCATTACGTCTGACCAGGTCAGTGGTATGGTAACCATCTCTTTTTTCCCTGGTGAGATCGGCATTCGAAACGTGAAGGGCAGAAAACCCAATACGTGGTTCTCCCTGGATCATAAGTCCGTTGCCGGTAGTATCCAGAAGGCTTAACCAGCGCACATCTGTCTTATAACCATTCTCTTCAGGTGCAATATATGGAACATACTGTTCATCTACCGTGCCGTGGTAGAGACCTACAAAAGCCGAGGTATTCCTGTCGATATAGTTTTCATGCGGGCCACGGCCGAACCAGGATAAATTTTCATACCCGGCAGGCAGGGAGAAGGTCATCCCGAATCTGGGTATCTCCGGGTATGTCACGTTACCATTGGGCAACAGGTTTGCAGTAACCTTTATCTCTCCGGCACCGTTTATTTGGTAGCTGATCCTGTAGTCAGATTCCACATCGGGTAACCAGTATTCGGCATTAACCTCGTAGTAACCATTCTTATCCTGTGCATGCGACAGATGTTTCAATTCAGCATGGGAGCCGGCTGATTCCCATATACTGCAACGTTCCGGCATTTTATTTCCGAAATCATTTTCTGTTGGCGGCCGCCAAAAATTGATAGCAAGAGGACTATTCAACAGCTGTTTATCGCCTGATTTCACAGAAACAAGAAAACCATTTTCCTTGCTGAACCCATAGACAACGTTCCCGGCCTCGACGTTTATTCGTCCTTCCGTTTCAAACACTGCTTTGGCACCGGAATCCATCTCCACCGATTCAACATTATGCGGCACTGGAATGGCGAACTGCTCCATGGCAAAGATATGGCCGGGGGGAATAATGTCGGTACTCTCAGAGGTGAAAGCAGTAAGGTTCAGGAAGTATTCAACCCCGGGCTCTGGTTTGAAAGGCACCATACCAAGGGTAAAGATCTTCGAAGTACCTGCCGGCACATCAGGGTTCATGATCATTCCATCCTGAACCACTTTCCCTTCAGCTTCAATTTCCCAATACATCATAAACGTATCAAGATTTATGAAATTATACTTGTTGGTGATCTCAACCTCATCGAAGCTGAAATCTACAGGCTTGAAGCCAATATTCTGATATACTTTCTTAACCTCTTTTAACCCGGGGTGTGGTGTCCTGTCGGGAAAAACCAGTCCGTTAATACAGAAGGTCCCGTCGCTGGGCACGTAGGCAGGACCGTAATCGCCGCCATAGGTCCAGTATTTAACGCTGTCGGGCGTGTATTTTGCCAGACCCTGATCAACCCAATCCCAGATACTGCCTCCCTGCAACTGATCGTGTTTTTCAATTACATCCCAGTAATCCTGGAAATTACCGGTACTGTTCCCCATAGCGTGGGCATATTCGCACATGATCAGGGGTTTCGGTCTTATCACCCTGGCATAGTCTTCTAATGCCGAAATATGAGGATACATCGGACAATCCACGTCGGTATTCCTGCCACCCTCAGCTCTCTCGTAATGAACAGGGCGGGTAAGATCGCGCGATTTTATCCAGTCGTAGGTGGCATTAAAATTAACCCCGTTACCGGCTTCGTTGCCGAGCGACCAAAGGATGACGCAGGGATGATTTTTATCCCGTTCAACCATTCGTTGTGTACGGTCGAGATGCGACTTCATGAACAATGGGTTGTTACCCAGGGTCCGGTCGGGAGCGTACCCCATGCCATGCGATTCAATATTTGCCTCATCAATAATATAAAGACCGTATTTGTCGCACAGTTCATACCACCGGGGATCATTCGGATAATGGCTGGTCCTGACGGTATTGATATTATTTTGTTTCATAAGGGTGATATCCTTTAGCATTAAGGCTTCAGATATCACGTGGCCGGTATATTCGTCATGTTCATGGCGGTTAACGCCCTTTATGGTCACCGGCACACCATTTATCAGCAGCTTCCCGTACTTTACTTCCGAGGTCCTGAAGCCGACCTTCGAAGAGATATATTCAAGAGGATGGCCCTTTTTATCGGCCAGCTCCAGTACCAGTGTATATAGCTTTGGTGTTTCAGCCGTCCATTTTTCCGGACTGGAGATTTCCTTGCTGAACGAAAGAAACGCTTCATCATCCTTCAGCCTGAAATTGAGTATCTCCCTGTCGACAACACTGTCGCCATCCAGCAAACTTGCTTTAAGCTGGTACTTTCCCTTATCGCCCGAGAACGATTTTATCATCCCTTCAAACCGTAATAACCCGTCGTTATAGTTATGAATTAAACCGGGGCGGACAAAATAATCGAAGAGGTGCACCCCGGGTGTGGCATAGAGGTACACATCGCGTTCAATGCCGCTTATCCTCCAGAAATCCTGGCATTCCAGCCATGACCCGTCGCTCCACCTGTATACCTGGAGAGCAATGGTATTTTCCCCCGGATGGACATACTCTGTCAGGTCAAATTCAGCCGGCGTCTTACTGCCCTGGCTGTATCCTACCATTTGTCCGTTTACCCAGATATAAAAGGCCGACTTCACGGCGCCAAAATGGACAAAGATCTGTTTCCCGTCCCAACTTTTCGGGACCTTAAAGGTACGACGGTAAGAGCCAACCGGGTTGTAATCGTGAGGCATGGCCGGCGGATTCGGCTCATCGGTCCATTCATACCTGATATTTACATAGATAGGTACACCATATCCCTGTATCTCCCAATTTGCAGGGACATCGATATCGTCCCAGCCCGAAGCGTCAAAGCCGGGCTTATAAAAATCCATGGGCCTGTCGGCCGGTTTCTTCACCCAGTTAAACTTCCATTTTCCATTTAGCAGGAGGAAGTTTTCGGATCCTGAACGGTCCATGCTCAAAGCCTTATCATAACTTTCGTAAGGAAAAAGCGTGGCATGAGGCTGAACACGGTTTACCTGCACAATCTCCGGGTTATCCCACTCAGGCTTCTCCTGTGCAGAGGCATAAAATCCCAGGGCAAACAAACAAAGGAATAGGGTCACTTTCTTCATGGCTGGTTCCATACAATAAGTTTTTAGTTTTTGGGAATAAAACAGGAGTTCTGCTGCTTCCTTTTATATACAGGAAGCCGGAAAAAACATGCTTGTCATCAACGTAAAAGTAAGTTAATAATTTTCAAAAAGCATACTAAGCCAGGAGTTTTTCAATGATTTCCCTCATCCTGGTAAAGTTATTATCCATGCTCGCAAGCAATGCGAACTGGTTCCTTGCCCGCACCAGATTATGTTCGGGCCAGGCCGTTTTGTAATAGGGATCGCCCGACAAATAGTCGGTCAAAAACCTGATGCCCTGCATATAGGCAAACATCGGCGGTGCATAAACCAGGGTTTGTTTTTCCATATCGTTCAACTCCCCGGAGATGGTGCTGATGAATCCGGCCGAGAACGATTCGAAGACGTCCATCCTCAATTCAATTCTCTCAAGGGCCTTTTCATCTTCCAGGCACGAATTACCAAATGATCGTATCGCATCGCCATAATCGTAATGCGGCAATCCGGGCATGACAGTGTCAAGGTCGACAACGCCACGTATGACTCCTGATGAAGAAAAGAGAATATTGTCCAGCTTTGTATCATTATGCGTCGGGCGAAGACGTATTTTCCCTTCCGCCAGGACGTCTGGGATATAGGCCATCTGGACGGCCCTTTCCTCGGCAAACAGAATATCACCGGCAGCCCGCTTTTTTCTTTCAGAGATAGCATTACCGGAAGCTTCCCTGAAATATCTGAGTCGTTTGTCCAGATTATGAAAATCGGGTATGGTCTCTTTAAGTGGTGGACCCGGCAGGTCGCCAAGCAGCGAAATAAACCGGGCATAGGCTTCGCCGGCCGAAAGGTGGATATTGCACCGCATCTGCTCCCCGGTGTCATGGGGAATAAAATTCATCAGGCGCCAGTGTGCACCATTACCATCGGTATAGTAAAGCCTGCCGCCCCGGACCGGAAAAAAGGACAGGATATGCCAGTCGGTTCCGGTCCCGGGAATCTTCCTGGCAAGATGACTGGTTATACGCCCGAGATTTTCCATCAGGATGTCGGTATCGCGGAAGACAAAATTGTTTATCTTCTGAAGAATAAAATCCGGGTTATCGCCGGCTGTCTTCACACGAAAAGTCTGATGAATATGTCCTTCACCAAAAGGTTCTGCACTCACGAACGCCTGACCCGTTTCAAACTGGCTGAATATATTTCGCAGGTCATCTGCCATATTAGTTGGTCCACAATTTTGGCGGATAAGTACCATCGGCCGTAAGACGGTTAATCATGGCCTTTACATGAGGGCGGTCCTCCTGGTAGGTTACCCCGAACCATTTTTCAGATGTCTCAAGGACCCTTGTACGGGCAACGCCTTCGTTCATCATGCGATTCACGGCAAAAGGTATGTAAAATTCAGCTCCAGGGTTCAGCGCGTTCTCCCCGAGAAATGCCCTGAAATAACGCTCCAGGTATTCGAATATTCCCGGGCTAAAACCAAGAAGGTTCATCGACACCAGCGCCGAATCAGGTATTTTATGCTGCTGCCCGTTATCGTCAAGGTAAACGATATCATCACCCGACCGCAGAATTTTTGTTCGTTCAGTGATGTCGGTTAAAAAACCGTTCTGATCTGTTTCACAGACGCCACGCGACACCGTTCCGTAATCACTCAGCGTATTCCTTATCTGGTAGCCGGCGATACAAAATTCCAGGTATGTGTTGTCATTGGTACCTGAAAGAAAACCGGCCATCAGCGAGAAGGCTGACCGGCCATAAAAATCATCAGCATTAATAACGGCGAAGGGTTCGCTGATTTTCGCGGCAGCCATAAGTACGGCATGTCCTGTTCCCCATGGCTTTTTTCTTTCAGGGCTGATTTGGATGCCATCCGGGACCGCGTAAATATCCTGAACGACATAAGCGGTTTCTAGATCAGGTGGTAACTTTGCCAGGTACGATTCCTTAAAAT
>DASQZK010000479.1:0-2660 GCA_035638735.1 Bacteroidales bacterium | reverse complement strand
TGGATGAAACCCCGTTGCTGGATATTAAGCCTTACGTCCCGTGGTTTGATATACATCAAACGGAAAAAAACGGGTGGGTGGAAGGCAATTCTGCAAAACTAAACAAGATAAAATCCGATAAACGGTTTAAATGAGTCTTGCTTCACAAGTGCGGGTAATACGC
Organism: Bacteroidales bacterium; assembly: GCA_035638735.1. Classification (GTDB taxonomy): domain Bacteria; phylum Bacteroidota; class Bacteroidia; order Bacteroidales; genus DASQZK01. The sequence goes on along the minus strand of DASQZK010000479.1, from coordinate 2,497 downwards.
GTTATATGTGACTAAAACCTGCTTTTTATCATAACGACACCATCGGTTTTTACCTAATTTTGACCAGCCATAGGGCAAAACCCGGTCACTTCCCGGGTAATTCCCATATAATTTTATTTCCAGTATGAAACCGATTTTCCTGATGTCATTAGTTGTACTAATTGTCACCTCGTGTGCAAATCCAAAAGAACACGGTCAAACTAATGAACCGGTCAACCCGAATGTAACGACGCCCACAGAAAACGATCGTAAACAGGAGGCCGTTGACAAAACCGCAGAAGATTTCGACTCCTTTTATCAAAAATTCCACTCCGACAAAAAATTTCAGTTAAGTCGTGTGAAATTCCCTGTTGAAGGCAGTTACAACGATTTTGACACGGTGATGCGCTGGACCAGGAGTAACTGGGAATACCTTGTTGGTACAATCGACCAGGTCGACACGTCTAAATACATTGTCAAATTCGAGAAACAGCCCGGCAAAGTAGAGGAAGGATTGTACTGCAAGGAATGTGGTTTTTCCTACGAGGCATGGTACAGCCTGGTTGACGGATCGTGGTACCTTACTCATCGTGAGGATAATAATTTTTAGAAGCTAAAAGGTGACCCGTTTTTACGGCCATTTTTAAAATGGATATGGAACTTGCTCAGGACAGGACATATAGATGTTCATGTCAATAACCACGGCTACGATAATTGATACCATTCCATGGTTCCCCTCCCTACGATTCTTCCTCCTTCAACATTCGTCTGTTCATCTGTTCGATATTCTTCTTCCTTCTTCTTTACCTCTGCCTTCATCCCTGCCTCTCGTTTCCTAAAATGGTTAATCACATAAGTAGACTTAAGAATACATAAGGGCACATAAGTCCGCAGGCCAGCGTTCTCCACTTCCCAAGTGTTTTGTCCATTGTCAAACCGGTAACCGGCTGCGTCCCACGTAGCCTTGGCGTAGTGGGATTGCTGATTACTTCTTACGCTCCGACCTCTGACATACGCTCTCAGTTGCTCCCATTGTATTGGCGTTGCCACCGGGGCTCCCGGCATTTTCTTCAATAATAGCCAAAGCCGTTTTTTCTTCAGGTGAAAGCCCGCCGGGCATGCTTGCCGTATTATAATCATAGCCGGAGAAGTCAGGGTTATCGAGAGCTTCCAGCACAGCAGGGTGAATGTAATACTTCTCCGAAACGGAAACAGTATTATTAAGGGCATCGGCGACCTCCTTCACGACAGCTCTCCTGAGCTTCAGCCTCGGATTCTCACGGACTTTCCGCCTGGCACCGGGAAAATTTTTCACGGCCAGGACTGTCCCGCCCCAGGTTCTGAAATTCTTACTGGTGAATTCCTCGCCGGTTATCTCTTTAAGGAAATCGTTCACATCACCTGAATGGACCGGGACCGTCTTTCGTCCTTTATCCTCGTACCTGAACACTTCATATCCCCTCAACTCCGAGCATTCCCTGATCAGTTTCCTGAACAGGGAATTATAAATCATTAGCCGGCGGTACTTTCCACTTTTACCCTTATAGGAAAAGGTTACGCTATCGTCTTCCAGGATAAGGTTTTTCCGTCTCAGTGTGGTCAAACCCTTGGTGCCGTTCTCATCGAGGTATTGGTTGTTACCTATGCGAATGTACGTCTCATCGAGAATACCAATAATAAGGGACAGGACTTTATCCTTAGGCCATCCCGGCTTCATCAAATTAGCAGACACCGTTTCCCTTATCTCAGGGAGAACCCTGGCAAATTCCTTAATCTTACTGAATTTTGAAGCTTGCTGGTACTCAAGCCACCTGGGATGATAGAGATATTGTTTCCTGTTCTTACTGTCAACTCCGGTGGCCTGAAGGTAACCCGCCGTTGACGGGCTGATCCAGACATTTTCCCACGCCGGCGGAATAGCCAGGGCGTTTAGCCTGCGATTAATTTTCTGGTCGGTGATCTTTCGACCGGTCGTATCGTAATAAGCAAAACCCTTACCGTGCTTTTTCCTGGTGAAACCCGGTGTGTTGTCACTGACGTGGATTAAACCCTCAACATTATTTCCCTGTATGGTTTCTTTCATAATCATCTGTAACACCTCCATGATGCATACAACAAAAACCGGTGAACAACCGGCAGGAAAAGACCTTTTTTTTGTAAGGGGCCTGCATGAAAGTTTGCAGCCAACCTGCGTTATACAAAAATTGAAGCATTTATCCGTCGGGCTCATTACAGGCAAATTGAAAGGTTTTATTACCATGCGATTGTAGATTTTTACCTACACCCTGACTGTTTTTTATCTACACTTCGGCACGCCTTTCTTTTTAAGCCTCAGGCAATCTACACCTTCCTGGTATGCCTGGCTGTCGGTACTATTTACAGTAATGCCAACGGAATACAAAGCTGAACAATCCTGTTCTACTGTTCATCATGGAAGATCTGTGCATTATTGGCCTGATTTTTCGTTTGTTGAGCTATGGCACCCGCAATTATACTATCATGAATAAAAGGACCAGGC